>DYDK01000150.1 GCA_020717935.1 Desulfocapsa sp. | reverse complement strand
AGAGCAGTGAAACGACGGAAAGCTGGACGGAAGAAGAAGGCTGATGAATAGGCCTGGAGTCGGAGTCTCACCGCGATGTTTTTTTTGCATGTTCCCTGATCGTTGATGACACTCCTTTTTCTCGTCGGACAAACACCTGCGCCCCTGTTTCAAGCGTTGATTGAATCCATAAAACTCCCATAGACTCTTCAGGATGTCATTACGACAAAACAATTTCGATGCACTGCGCCTCTTCGGCGCCCTGCTTGTTGCCGTGGGCCATACGATGGTTATCGTCTTTGGCTACGATGGCCTTGGCCGTTTGACAAACAACCAGAGCTTTGGTGGCATCGGACTGAACATCTTTTGCACGATAAGCGGCTTCCTGATTGTCAAGAGTCGCCTCCGCAATCCCATTCCCGCCTTCTTCAAGTCGCGCGCCTTGCGCATCCTGCCTGCGCTGATTGTGGCCATTCCATTGATGGCATTCGTGCTTGGCCCATGTGTGACCAGTCTTCCGCTGAATCGCTACTTCACTTCCGGTGACACCTGGCGTTTCCTGGCTACGGCAATGGTTTTACCACTGAATCCTGAGTTGCTTGGAGTATTCGGTGGAGTGGCATTGGTGGGACAGCTCTATTCGCTCACAGCGGAGGTTGGTTTCTATATCCTAGTCGGGATGCTGGGCGGCTGGCGGCATTTCCCAAAGGTAGTGGTGATGCTTCTGATCGTGACCTGGGTAGTTTTTCTCCGTACCGACTACAGCTCTTTACCCTTTTCTCAGATTTTCAGAGTGAATATAGGTGACACCACTACATTTTTCTATCCGGCACGGCTCGGAACCCTTTGCTTTTTCTATCTTTTCGCTGGCGCGGCGCTGGCGCTTCTTGGCATCATGCCGGCCCACCTTGCCCGGATGACCACCGTTGCCATTCCTGTGTGGGTAATCGCGCTCTTCAGCACTGACCGCCGAATGTATGATATGGTCGAGATGGCCATGCTGCCCATCGCGGTTCTGGGAATCGGACAGATGTCCCGCTATACCGTGCGTATCCCTGAGCGACTCGGAGACATATCTTTCGGGCTCTACATCTATCATTTCGCCGCTGCTGAGTTGGTGTTTTCGCTTGCGACAGGGCACAGGCAGAACTGGCTTGTTGTCCTGCTCTCATTGACTCTTTCAATTTTCCTGGGCTGGCTTTCTTTTCAATGGGTTGAAAAACGAGCGCTCTCCCACAAGACCAAATCCATGGGTTAAGCCACCATCAACATACCGTGACGAGCAGGGAAGAGAGCAACAATTTTTCTATCCATTCAAGCATCCTTCGGTTCAGAGTGAGCGATACATCGTCACCACGATCAAAGGACGAGCTTTCTCTCTTCCCTTTTCTGGTCGCTTTTTCTCACTTCCATCGCCATATTCATCGTCATATTCATCACCCCTGATCAATTTACTCTGGCAAAATGCTCCTAACTACAGTAAAAAACACTCCCAACAGGGATGGCTTGGCCGTTATTTCTGCAACCTCCGCTCCTGCTGTCTCGTGACGAATTGGCCTTCTTCCCCCAGCAGGGGCGGCCTACCTCAAACTCCACATCCAGTGTTCACCATTATGCCGGAAAAAACCACCGCTACCCAGCCTGACCCGTCGGTCTCCGATGAGACCCTGCTCAAGGTTACCAAGGAAATTGTCATCAAATTTATTGAAGTGGGCCGCCTGACTCCCAGCACCTTTGAACCGAGTTTTGACAAAATCTATCAGACGATAAAAAATACGGTACGCAAGCAATGAGTGAACACGCTATGCCCCCCCTTCCGGCACAGATCATGGAGCTTGATCCCAGACTCAACCAGGCCCCAGATATCATTCGCCATATCCATATCATGGGCATCTGCGGCACGGGCATGGCCGCCCTGGCCGGAATGTTGCAAAGCTCGGGCTATACCGTGACTGGCTCCGACAGCGGTGTCTATCCCCCCATGTCGGATTTTCTCCAGAAACTGGGCATTCAGGCCGCCAGTGCGTATGACCCGCATAACCTTGAACCCCGCCCCGACCTGGTCATTGTCGGCAATGTCATCACCCGCAAAAACCCCGAGGCCTACGGGCTGGCCGTGGCCGGTATTCCCTATCTTTCGTTTCCCCAGGCCCTGGCCCATTTCTTTCTCACGACCCGCACCTCGCTGGTAGTGGCCGGCACGCACGGCAAGACGACCACGACCTCGCTTCTGGCCTCGGCCCTGCATCAAGCCGGACTCGACCCTTCCTTTATGATTGGTGGCATTGTCCGTGAATTTGATGCTAATTTCCGGCTTGGCGGCGGCCCCCATTTTGTGGTGGAAGGCGACGAATACGACACCGCCTTCTTTGACAAAGGCTCAAAATTCCTCCATTATCGCCCTCATATTGCCATCATCACCTCCATTGAATTTGACCATGCCGACATCTTTGCCGATCTGGAGGCCATCAAGTCCAGTTTCCGCAAATTTGTGGCCCTGCTCCCAAAAGACGGGCTGATTATCGCCCACCTCGATGACCCCGTCGTTGCCGAAATCGTGGCTGATGCCCCCTGTGAGGTGCAGGGATATGGACTGAATCCCACGCTTGACTGGTCGCTGGGCGCAGTCACAAACGATCAGGGAAACACCCGTTTTCAAGCCTTTCGTCACGGTCAGCCCTGGGCTGAACTGTCTGTCCGGCTGCCGGGCCGCCACAACTGCCTCAACAGCCTGGCGGTCAGCGCTGTTCTGCATCGCATCGGCCTTTCTCCCGAACAGATCAATGCGTCCCTCAGCCGCTTTGGCGGGGTCAAGCGACGCCAGGAAGTGCGCGGGATAGAAGGCGGGGTCACAGTCATTGATGACTTTGCCCACCACCCCACGGCGGTACGGGAGACCCTGGCGGCCCTGAAAGGAGCATACAGCGGCCAACGATTGATCACTGTCTTTGAGCCGCGCACCAACTCATCGCGGCGGGCTATCTTTCAGCAGGACTATATCAGCGCCTTTGATGCCGCTGACCTGATTTTCATCCGCAAACCGATTCCCCTTGCGACCATTCCCGAAAATGAACAATTTTCCTCGGATCAACTCGCTTCTGATCTCTGCGCAAGGGGCAAAGATGCCAGCAGCTTTGCCGATACCGATGCCATTCTTGAACACCTTGCAACCATCCTGCGAGCCGGAGATGTTGTTGCCATCCTTTCCAATGGAGGCTTTGACAATATCCACAGCCGATTGCTGGAACAGCTCAGAAACTTTTCCTGATACCCCGTCGGAACAGTAGCCTTGACTCCCCTGCTCTCTCCCCCCATCCTGCGCCGCCGAGTTGCCGAGTTTATGACTGTCCAGGGGCTTGCTCGTTCTGGCAAGCCCGTCATTATTGGGGTTTCCGGAGGCCCTGACTCCGTGGCCCTGCTGCATATCCTCTGTACCGGCTTGCCTGCCGAAAAATTTGTTGCGGTGTATGTTGATCATGGACTCAGACCTGATGAAACCGGAGCCGAGATCGCATTGGTTCGCTATCTGGCCCAGCACCTTGATGCGGGCTATGAACAGGTCACCGTTGATGTCAGAAAAACCGCTCTTCACAATGGGGCGTCCATTGAAGAAACCGCCCGAATTTTGCGGTATCAGGCCTTGGAAACACTTCGTCAGAAATATCAGGGAAGTGGAATTGCCGTGGCCCACACCGCCGATGACCAGGCAGAAGAAGTCCTGATCCGCCTGATCCGTGGCAGTGGCAGAAAGGGGCTGGCTGGAATGCAGAGCAAGAAAGGCTGGATTGTCCGCCCCCTACTGAACGAAAAAAAGAAGTCCCTGCTCCATTATCTCCAGAGCGAGCAGATCGTTTTTTGTCGTGACAGCTCCAATGATGACCGAGCCTATCTTCGCAACAAAGTGCGTCTCGACCTTCTGCCCTTCCTCGAAGGTAATTTCAACGACTCCATCCGCCAGACCATCCTGCAAACGGCTCAGATCCTGCAAGACGAAGAAACCCTGCTCGACGCATTGACCTGCCAGGCCTTTCAGGTTGTCGTTCACAACACCCCCGCAGCTCAGCCCCCCCCCTCACAATCAGCAGTCCCGGCCGGGCCGCCAGCCCTGCAAATCAATATCCAGCAATTTTGCAGCCAGCATTCCGCTATTCAACGCCGAATCCTTGAAAAATGCTGTTGGCAGATGGAAGCCCGCCCCCAATTCAGACAGATACAGCTCCTTCTGGACTTGGCACATAAAGGACAAACAGGGGCCGAAATCCATCTCAGCCAGGGATTACGGGCACAACGAACGCGGCAGGAGATGATTTTCAGGTATCCGATGGGCAAATGCAGCTATCGTGGGCGGGTGATGGATGGATGAAAGAGATATGAGATAAAATTCAGCATCATAATCTCGTTGGAGCCCGGATGGAGCGACAAGCCATAAACGCAAGGAGCAAGAAAAACGAAAAACCCGTGTTCATTCGGTTCCTCAGCAGAATCTGTGGGTAAATTGAGAGTAAAAAGAGCTTTTCCAGCTCTCTTGAACATTGAATGAAGCATCCCGTTTTTATCTTTTGTAAGATGGTTGTTTACCAAGACAATATCTATCAAAGGAGAGAAACGGGATGCAACTCCAGACCTCGTCAATCATGGATAAGCAATAGCCTTGGAACCCTCTGTTTCATTGA
>DYDK01000149.1 GCA_020717935.1 Desulfocapsa sp. | reverse complement strand
AAACCGGACAAGATAATTGTCGCGAACCGGCCAAAGTAATTGACATTTGATAGGAGCTGATGCTGAATGCGGATCTGAATGAGCAAATGCAACAGATTTATGGGGAAATGGAAGAGGACTACCGAAGAGTGGCCACACAGTTGCAGTTTTCGTGTGATGGTTGTTCGGATAACTGTTGTGACTCTTGGTTTCAGCATCATACCTTTATCGAATGGGCCTATCTATGGCGGGGTTTTCGTCAGCTTCCCGAAGAAAAACAGGCCGAAATTTTAGAGCGAAGCCACCGCTATTGTGCCGAATGTGAAAAGGCTCTGGGCTCTGATAAACGACCACAGGCCATGTGTCCTCTCAATGACCACGGGCGTTGTGTTCTCTATGCTTATCGTCTCATGGTGTGCCGAACACATGGGGTGCCAGCAACTATGCAGAGACCGGATGGACAAAGGCTGAACTTCCCCGGTTGTTTTCGCTGTCAAGAGTTGGTAAAAGAATACTATGGTAGCGATAAGGGTGAGGTGCCACAGGCCGAACGAACACTGTTATTGCGAAGACTGGCAATGCTTGAAAACGACTTGCTGGATGGAAAGAGACGACTCTATCCCAGATTGCAATTGACTATTGCTCAGATGTTGGTAGAAGGCCCCCCAATGCTTCCAAAGCACCATTGTGAGCGGGGGGGGGATAGGATAAAGGGGAAAGGGGCACAGGAGGATGTTGGTAGAAGGCTTCCTGGTAAGCTATAAATACTATAGCGTTGGGAACATACGGTCTCTAAAACAACATCTCTGAAAATCGTTGATGAAAGGCGGTAAGGTCTTCTTGACATTCGCCACAGATCAGGCGAACTGGCCCTAAAATTTGCGAACTATCTTCCTCAGGGGTAAAACTGCCATCGGGATTTTGCAGATAGTTGGTGGTAATAACAACATTTTCAGCGACTTCAATAAAATCTTCGTTGTTACCACACGATGGACAGGAAATAAGGTTGACGACAGGGCGGTCTTGTATCGACATAATGTGGTGGGGGATCGTATGAAATGAGAAGAAAGGGACTCTGATATCACTTCTGGTTTTGACAAAACATGAGAATCAGTGAGTAGTTGCAGCGGCAGACGATCCTTTTTTTCTGATTTTGAACGCCACAGAAGTGGATGTCGCTCTGTTTTCCTCTATGGTTTTTTTTGTTGCAATAGAATCAATTCTTTTTTTCTGTGTGGTGGTGGAACGCTCTTTTATCGCGGGAATTACAGAGGAAGCACCCCCCCCCCTCTCTTTTGCTCTTTTTTGAGCTCTTGGGCCAATTCTTTGTCGGCCTCTTTATACAGTTCTGCTGTTTGCATGAAAGGAAAGGGGTTGATCGGCTGGCTGTTAAGGCGAACTTCATAATGAAGATGAACACCGGTGGATCTGCCAGTATTTCCAGCTAAACCAATAGATTGACCCCGTTTTATCGTGTCGCCAACTTTTACTTTGTAACTTTGGAGATGGGCAAAACCGGTGGTGAATCCATTTCCATGTTTTATTTCAATATAGTTTCCATAATCGCCATTATAGCCGACTTGAATAACAAGTCCATCGGCAGTTGCCACCACCTTGTCTCCATAATCGGCCTGCATATCAATCCCTGAATGAAACGCAGGCCGACCATTGATAGGATCTTGACGGAATCCAAAAGTTGAAGTGATGGCCCCGACAATGGGACGCCCTAAGGGTGTGCGACGAAGGATTTCAAGATTTTTATCGGTACGAAGGAGGAGTTCTTCTCCCATTTTGTCAGAAGAGGGAAAAAATGGTCCACCACTATTGGGGGATCCTTTGCGTTCTTTTATTTTCACCCCCAAGTTTTTCATCATATTTTCAATGAGTTGATTTCGTTCATTGAATTCTGCCAAGGTTTTATTTACCAAGGCCTCTTTTTCGGCGCTGAAGGGGGTTGCCTGAGTGTCAGTGTCATTCTGAGAAAGCAAATCGGTGTTCTGGGAGAGGAGATTGGTGTTTTGTAAACGAAGATTATCAACACGATCCGCATAATCACGACTCTCCAGTGAAGTCTCGATCAAGCGAAGATTCATAGAGGCAACCTGACTGTTGAGGTCATGATTTTCCATAAAAAAAAGAACGGCCAGGACTGTACCCACAACCCCAGTACATGACAGGATTACCCAGATAATAAGTCCCAGTCGAATCTTTTTTCGGGACAGAATGATGGTGCGGGCTTGTTCTTTGGCCCAGGTAATATTGATGTGAAAATGGTCACTCATAAGATA
This sequence comes from Desulfocapsa sp., assembly GCA_020717935.1. GTDB lineage: Bacteria > Desulfobacterota > Desulfobulbia > Desulfobulbales > Desulfocapsaceae > UBA2270. The sequence continues at coordinate 2,399 of DYDK01000149.1, read as the reverse complement.
GGTGTTGAGAGGTAGCAATTGACCTTACAGGTCAATTATTGCAGTTTGACGGTATTGATTGTATAAACGGCTCGATTATTCTGTCACTCCATGCAAGAAAGCGGGGCTTTGAAAAAACAATTGGGAAACAAGAAAATGGGGTGTTACAGAATGAAGAATAATTATAATCGCCATTGGTCGAATAATCAATAAAAAGACATCTTATTGATTCCGTTTATGACCATTTATTTCTTTTTTATCAGAAAAAATTCTAAGTATTCAAGTCGTTAGCTCTTGAATCAGTATCTATTTTTATGGCCTCACTTTTCAGTTGTCAATCCTTGAGCAAATCTTTTGGCGCTCAATCGTTATTTACGAATATCTCTCTTGCGATCAGTGATGGTGATCGTATTGGTCTTATTGGCCCCAATGGCAGCGGTAAATCAACCCTGCTCAAGATTATCTGCAATCAGATGGATGCTGATAGCGGCACTTTTCAGATGCAAAGGTTAGTGCGAACTGCCTATCTGGCTCAGGTTGATGTCTTTGATGAGCAAAAAAGTGTCGCTGAAAATCTTCAGCAGGTTTTGGGCGATCTCAATCTTGATGAGACGGAACAGTATAACCGTGTGCATGCCCTGCTCAGTCGGGCCGAATTTTCTGATCCGGCGGCGCTCGTGCATACGCTCTCGGGGGGTTGGCGAAAACGGTTATCCATTTGTCGGGTCTTTGTAGTACAGCCTGACATCCTGGTCATGGATGAACCCACGAATCATCTTGATATTGAGGGTATTATCTGGCTGGAAAAAATGTTGGCAGGCGCTTCTCCTGATGGGCCAGCTGCTGTTCTTCTGGTGAGTCATGATCGTCGGTTTCTCGAAAATACCGTGACTCGGGTGGTGGAGTTGTCGCCTCTTTATCCGGAAGGCTCTTTTCAGGTACAGGGGAGCTATTCTCGTTTTCTGGAAGAACGAGAGGACTTTCTGGGTCAGCAATGGCAACAGGAAGAACGGTTGGCAAACAAGGTTCGACGGGAGACCGAATGGCTGCGACGAGGCCCCAAGGCCCGGGCGACCAAGGCTCGTTATCGTATTGATGAAGCCCATCGCCTGCAAGAAGAATTGGCTCAGGTCAAGGGGCGAAATCGGGCAAACTCCAGTGTTCGGATTGAGTTTGATGCCACTGGCAGAAAAACTCGAAAATTACTTACCGCCCAGGGGATTAGCAAGGGGTATGAGGGAAAATCTTTGTTTTCCGGGTTAGACATGGTTTTATCGCCTGGGTTACGACTGGGATTGCTGGGGAGAAATGGCTGTGGCAAATCGTCGCTCATGCAGATATTGGCAGCCTCTGCCTCTGTTGCAAGTTCGGCCTCGATTGCTGTTCATGGAGGATCGGCGAAACTGAATGCTCCTGATTGTGGAGAGATTGTGGTGGCGGATGGGGTCAAGATTGTCAGCTTTGATCAACGGCGGGTCCGGATTAATCCCGCCCTGTCGTTACGACAAGCACTGGCTCCTGAGGGAGACACCATCGTCTGTCAGGGGCATTCCATGCATGTGATTTCCTGGGCAAAACGCTTTCTTTTTCAACCCGAGCAACTAGAAACTCCGGTGGGCCAGCTCTCGGGAGGTGAGCAGGCACGGATCCTGATTGCTGAACTGATGCGGCAACCCGCCGACATTCTGCTCCTTGATGAACCCACCAACGATCTTGATATTCCCTCTCTGGATATGCTGGAAGAAAGTTTGTTGCAATTTCCCGGAGCTGTGGTGCTGGTCAGTCATGATCGTTTTTTGCTTGAGAGTATTTGTGATCAAGTGCTTGGTTTTGATGGACGAGGTGGGCTTGACTATTTTGCCGATTATGAACAGTGGCTTGCGGCCCTTCAAGGAAGTGGAGCGGAGAATGGCAATCCTGTATTATCTGATAAGTCTGCTGTTGAAAACCGTGATAAAAAGAAAAAAAGCGGTAAGCTCTCCTATCTTGATCAAAGGGAATATGAGCAGATTGAAGAGAAAATCCTGGAGGCCGAAGAACATCAACAAAGGCTTCAAGATCATATGGATGCACCGGAGAGTGTTTCAGACCCTAAGCGATTGCATGAATATTGGACTGAATTGCAGAAGGCACAAACACTGGTAACAGAGTTGTATGAGCGTTGGGAGGATCTGGAAACGAAGAAGACGAAGAGTGAAGAATAGTGCGTATTCCACGGAATCCGGCCACCCATTCCACGGGAATCCGGTCAGTGATTCCAGTCGAATCCGGCCAAGTTGTCGGAGCGAAGCGACGCTGTTTTTTGATGAGTAACTGAAGTTTCCCATAAAAGCACTACGCCGCCATCTTCAGCAACATGGTTATAATAGAATTTACCATGGATTTGCGTGGAGCAGGGCATAACCCAGAAAAATTATCAT
>DYDK01000148.1 GCA_020717935.1 Desulfocapsa sp. | reverse complement strand
CTCCTGCGTCCCATAACTCCGGTGTCCAGCGGAAATATGGGTAAAGGACAGGATCTCCCAGGGGGAGGCGTTGGGAACTGTGGAAATCAGTCAGCCTTTTGAAGCCCTGCGTCAGCAATTGTGGAAAATGAGTCCCAGTCATGAATACTTGATCTTTTATAAGGCTCCGCTTCTTCTTCCCAAACTTCTTCCCAGTCAGAAGAAATTGTATTCTCCCTCACTGTTCAGTCAAGGCTGGCTGGTTGAAGATGTCCAGAAAGCGCTTCCTGATTCGCCGCCGGATATTTCTTCCTCTGCTCAGCATATCTATGAACTTCTGGCCGACTCTAAATCCTTTGCCAGGGCTCTGGCAGCCAGCGCCCCATGTGCCATTGCCATCAAGGATGCCGATACCTTCTGGCGAGTGACCCTTTTACCGATTCTTGATGTGGAGGGTTTTTCTTCGGCGCTGCTTATGTCGTTTACCCCCGATCCCCAATTACGGGCATTTGACCGGAGCTATTATTGGAGCGTGCTCAGTTTATCGCTCCTGATTGCTCTTGGAGGCTGGTTGACCTTTCAAACTCTGCAAAAAAAAGAGTTGGTGTATGAAAAACAGCAACGATTGCAGTTAATTGCCAATACCATGAGTGACGGTTTGTTGGTCATCACCAATGAAGGGAGTATTTCCTTTGTTAATCGTGCTGGCGCTGAAATTCTTGGTCGTACTCTGAATGAAATGGTGGACCAGATGGCCCATGATTTTCTGCATCCCCATGACCCTGGACAAAATCCTGCCATTCAATGTTCCATTTGCAAAGCGCTCCACGATGGGAAGGATGGGAGAGGTCATCAGGGCGAAGATGTATTTATTCGTAAAGACGGGAGCAGCTTTGTGGCTGAAGTGAATGCCTCGCCGATGATTATGGATGGAAAGGGTGTCGGTCTGGTGCTGATTTTTCGGGATATTACGGAACGAAAAAAAAATGAGGATCAGTTATATCAGCTATCCCACACCGACCCTTTGACCAATATCTTTAATCGTCGCCATTTTATAAATGTGCTGGAAAATGAAGTGGAACGGGTGAAACGCTATGGAGCGCCTCTTTCTTTGGCGATATGCGATATCGATCATTTTAAGCTGGTGAATGATTCTTTTGGTCATGCCGTTGGGGACCGTGTATTGCAAGGAATTGTGGCCACGATTCAGAAAAGGGTTCGTGCGACCGATGTCTTTGCCCGTTGGGGCGGCGAGGAGTTTGTGCTGATGCTTCCCCACACTACTCTTGCCGATGCCGTGCCGATGGCGCAAAAGATCCTGTCCACCATTCGTCGAGTGGACTTTGGAGAAGTGGGAATGGTAACGATCAGTTTTGGCGTAACCACCTTTCGGGGAGAGGATACCATTGACACTCTGATCAGTCGGGCCGACAGCTTACTTTATAAGGCAAAAGCGGAAGGTCGTAATTGTGTCCGCAGCTCAGAGTGAGTGTGAAAGGGGAATGCCGAACGACAAAGAGAGAAACGAGAAGCGTATGTGATTGAAAAAACCTATCATTCAACATTCAACATTCAACATTCAACATTCAACATTCCGTGGTTCGCTTTCATTTTCCTTTCTTTGTCCACAGCCATTTTTCCACTTCAACCACCACAAAACAGGCCAGTCCCGCGACCATAATCCGGCCCCAGACCATCATTGCTATGGGGGCGCTCTGAAATAATCGATTCATCAAGGGCAGATAGGTGTAGGCGATCTGCAACAGAAACATGGCAACGGCGCCGGCTGAGACCCAGGGATTGGAGAAAAATCCAAGGCGAAAGGGGTTCACCTCCAATGAACGACAGTTAAATAAATAAAAAAGTTCAATAACAACAAAGACATTGACGGCGGCGGTACGGGCCTCGGCAAGAGGTGCGCCCGCCGACTGTTCCCAGAGAAAAAGACCAAAGGCAGCGGCAAGCATCAACAAACTGACCAGAGTGATACGGACAATGACGGTGCGGGAGAGAAGAGGTGTCTTCGGATCCCGAGGAGGTCGCAGCATGATGCCCGGTTCCTTCGGCTCAAAGGCGAGCGCTAAACCTAAGAATCCGGCAGTGGTCATATTGATCCACAAAATCTGAACCGGCAGGATGGGCAGGGTGACACCCAGAAAGATGGCGACCATGATAACCAGTCCTTCGCCCATATTGGTCGGTAAAGTCCAGACAATGAATTTAATCAGATTGTCAAAGACCCCGCGCCCCTCTTCCACGGCGGCCTCAATGGAGCTGAAATTATCATCGGTCAGGATCATGGCGGCAGCCTCCTTGGCCACTTCAGTGCCGGTGATTCCCATCGCCACCCCTATATCGGCTCGTTTCAGGGCCGGCGCATCGTTGACTCCATCGCCAGTCAAGGCCACCACTTGACCACTGGCCTGAAGCGCCTCGACCAGACGAAGTTTCTGCTCGGGTGTTGCTCGGGCAAACACTGCGGTATCGTCTGCTCGGAGGATGAGTTCGGCATCGGAGAGGGTGGCAAGCTCGGTACCGGTAAGCACCGAAATTGCAGGGGATAAAGAGGAATCCAGGGGCTGCTGGCTGATCAGGCCGATCTTTCTGGCGATGGCTACTGCCGTTGCCGGATGATCGCCGGTGATCATCTTAACCTTGATGCCGGCGGCCTGACAGGTGGCAACAGCGGTGATGGCTTCTGGTCTGGGCGGATCAATCATGGCTTGCAGGCCAAGGAAAATAAGATCCGAGTTCAGGTGCTCATGAGTGAGATCATTGAGCTCTTGAGCAAATTCTCTTCTGGCAAAGGCTAATACCCGTAACCCCTTGTTTGCCATGGATTCCACGGCATGATGGATGGTGGCAATGTCAATGGGCACGATTTCGCCCTGGGTATCTATCTGCTGATGACAGCGGGTGAGAATTGCCTCCACCGCCCCTTTCATATAGACAATGTGCTGGTTATCGGCATGAGAATCATGCAGGGTTGCCATGTACTGAAAGGCCGATTCAAAGGGCAGGCTATCCAGTCTCCTGGCTTCGGCCACTGTTTTATGAAAGGTTCCGCGAAAGATTCCACTTTTGCGGGCCGCTGTCACCAGGGCCCCTTCGGTGGGGTCTCCCTGCACCTGCCAGCTACCATCTTTTTCGACCAGCTGACTGTCATTACAGAGCAGTCCCGCCCGCAAACATTCGATAAGAGCTGGGGAGAGAGCAGAATTTTTCTCTTTTTCCTGTTCATTGCCCGTTTCCTGCCGGTAAATCCCACCAATTTCTGGATTATAACCCGCTCCCTTAACAACGAAAAACTGACCACCGGCCATGATTTCCTGAACGGTCATCTGGTTTTCGGTGAGGGTGCCGGTTTTATCGGTACAAATGACCGTAGTGCTGCCGAGGGTCTCGACCGCAGGCAGTTTGCGTATAATGGCCCGTTTTTTGGCCATGCGGGCAACCCCGATGGCAAGCGTAATGGTAACAGCCGCTGGCAGTCCTTCCGGGATGGCTCCAACAGCCAGGGCCACTGCCGCCATAAACGAGTCAAGCAAACTCTGCCCTCGCAAGGAGCCAACCACAACGGTCAGGGCTGATAAGGCCAAAATGACATAGAGAAGAACATTGCTGAAGGCGCTGATCTTGCGGGTGAGCGGGGTGGCCAGGGCTTCGGCTGCGGAGATGAGTTCTGAGATGCGGCCGACTTCGGTTTCATCGCCGGTGGCTGTGACAATACCAGTACCCTGACCGTTTGTGACCAAGGTTGAGGCGTAGGCCATGTTGTAACGATCCGCGAGGACGGTGTCATGGGGATGCTGGCCATGATCCTTGGCCACCGGCATCGACTCACCTGTCAGGGCTGCTTCGGCAATCTGGAGGTCACGGACCTGAAACAGGCGCATATCCGCCGGAACCTTATCGCCACTCTGTAAAAAAACAGTATCGCCCGGAACCAGTTCGGATGCCGCAATCCTTCTTTTTTCTCCCTGGCGCACGACTGTAGCCTCGGTGGTCATCGTTTTATTGAGGGCCGCCAGGGCATCGACCGCCTTGGCCTCCTGCATAAAACCGACAAAGGCATTGATCAGAACCACCCCGAAGATGACCCCGCTATCCACCCATTCTCCCAAAAAAGCGGTGATCAGGCCCGAGGCAATGAGGATATAAATTAAAGGTTGATGGAATTGCAGTAGAAAACGGATCAGCGGTCCCTGTCCCTTGTGGACGGTGAGGGTGTTGGGGCCAAAGCTGGCCAGACGATGCTCGACCTCAAAGCGGTCAAGCCCCTGCTCACGGTTGCCGCCCAGCAGATCAACAACCTCAGCAATGGGCAGATGGTGCCAATGTTGAGCGATCAGATTTTTTGTTTTCATGGGGATGGGGACTTTTCAAGTATCAGTGTTTGTGGAATCAAATGATTCTTCTGTAGAATCCGATGATAGAAAATGATGGACAACCCGTATCTTTTGAGGGGGAAAAGTCAAGGAGATTATTCTCAAAACCCTTGGCCGCTGCACCTCTTACATGTAAGGGACTGACAAACACTAAGGGACTCGGAAATTACCAATGTACCTGAATTGCGACCAGATTTGGGTTAGATTTGGCTGTGCCGATTGAACAAAACCGCAGGCATAATTGTGTTATGTCGAGGATTTTGTGATTGAGGCACAGTCAAAGATGGCCCAAAGATGGGAAGCAAGATGGTATATT
>DYDK01000147.1 GCA_020717935.1 Desulfocapsa sp. | reverse complement strand
AATGAAACAGAGGGTTCCAAGGCTATTGCTTATCCATGATTGACGAGGTCTGAAATAGTTGAATCATCAACCTTGAAGTTGCAACAGTGACATTTACCCGACCACAGAATCCCCTTCACTCAAAACCTCACCGTTGAAAATCCACACTTTAACACCAATAATTCCGTAGGTAGTATTTGCTTCTGACAAAGCATAATCAATATCAGCACGAAGAGTATGCAAAGGGACCCTGCCTTCTCTCACCCACTCACAACGAGACATTTCTGCACCACCCAACCGTCCAGAACAGGAAATCTTGATCCCTTTCACCCCAAAACGCAATGCTGAAGTCACCGCCTTCTTCATTGCTCGTCGAAAAGCAACACGACGAATGAGCTGACCGGCAACATTATCTGCTATAAGCTGAGCATCTGCTTCAGGCCTTCGAATTTCCTGAATATCAATTACCACAGACCGATTAATCTGCTTTTCAAGATCCTTTTTCAGGATCTCAATTTCAGCACCCTTCTTACCAATAATAATTCCGGGACGTGCGGTAAATAACTTCACTCGAACCTTATCACCGGTACGCTCCAAAATCACCTTAGAAAGACTGGCATGAGCCAATCGTTTCTTAATAAATGCCCTAATCTTCTGATCTTCAATGAGATATTTTGCATAATTTTTATCAGCATACCAAATTGAATCCCATGTTCGGGTTATATTCAGTCTCATTCCTAATGGATTAACTTTCTGCCCCAAAACAATCCTCCACCAAAATAACTAGTTCATTAAAAATAAAAAAAATGAAATATACTCTTATCCGAGAACAATGTAAAGATTTATTGTTCATCTAATATGATAGTAATATGACTGCTTCTCTTGATTATTCCGGTTGCCCGACCTTGAGCCCGGGGAATAATTCGTTTTAATGATGGGCCACCATCAATAAAAATTTTCTTTATAAAGAGCGTGTCGACATCAACTTTATCATTTTGCATCGCATTGGCAACAGCTGAATCCAAAACCTTCCGCAAAATACCAGCACCTTTTTTTGGCATAAAATTTAGGGTACTGATGGCCTTATCAACATTCATACCCCTGACAACATCGGCAACAAGTCTCGCCTTTTGGGCTGATATACGAACCCCTTTCGCTATGGCTCGAGCTTCCATATTTTCCTACTCCTGATTGCTACTTGCTAAAGTCTAAACACTGATAAAAGTCTCTTATTTTTTACCTTTCTTGTCAGCACTATGTCCATAATATGTTCTTGTGGGCGAAAACTCACCCAGTTTATGACCGACCATATTATCTGAAACAAAAACAGGTATAAACTTCTTTCCATTATGAACCGCAAAAGTAAGACCAACCATTTGAGGGATAATATCAGAACGACGCGACCAAGTCTTAATAACCTTGCGAGAAGCCGTCTCAACTGCTTTTTCAACCTTTTTCATCAAATGATCATCAATGAAAGGTCCTTTTTTAACTGACCGAGCCATTTAGTACTCCTTGAATCTTGAGGCCGATAAGAAATAACCACAACGGTTTTTCTTAATAATTTCTTTTCAGCCCTTATGCCGTTAATAACAGTAAAAGACCCTATTTATTTTTGAACAAAACCCTAAGATCTCTTTTTGATAATATATTTATTACTTTCTTTATTGGTTCTGGTCTTATATCCCTTAGTTGGATATCCCCAAGGTGTACATGGATGACGACCGCCAGAACTTTTACCCTCACCACCACCCATAGGGTGATCGACTGGATTCATAGCAACACCACGAACAGAAGGTCTTACACCCATCCACCGATTTCGTCCAGCTTTACCAAGTTTTTGGCTTTCATGTTCACGATTACCTACCTGACCGATGCACGCACGACAAAGCTTATGAAACTTTCGTACTTCATTTGATGGTAAGCGAACCAATACAGAATTCCCCTCTTTGGCCATCAATTGTGCAGAAGTTCCTGCACTTCGAACCATTTGAGCGCCTTTGCCAATTTTCATTTCTATATTATGAATAATGGTACCAAGAGGAATGTTCATCATCGGTAAACAGTTTCCAAGCTGTATATCAACATTATCACCTGCAACAATCTGATCGCCAACAGAAAGTCCCTCTGGAGCAAGAATATAAGTCTTTTCTCCATCCAAATAACTTAAAAGAGCAATATTGGCTGAACGATTAGGGTCATATTCAATTGAAATAACCTTAGCATTGATATCAACTTTGTTTCTTTTGAAATCAATGATTCGGTATTTCCTTTTATGTCCACCACCAATGTGGCGAGTGGTGATACGACCATAATTATTCCGGCCACCACTTTTAGACAAACTTGCAACAAGACTTTTTTCTGGTCCATTGGTGGACAAATCAGAATTATGTATCGACACATGGTGCCGCTTTCCGGCAGATGTCGGTTTATATATTTTAATACTCATGATTTCCCGGTCGCTCCATCAAATAGTGTGGAAAATTTCAATTCATTTCCAATAAGTTGAATGACTTCTTTGGTACTCAATTTTCTTGAGATGAATCTTGTTTACAACTCATCGGCAAAACTAATCTGACCCTCAGACAATGTCACATACGCTTTTTTCCAATCATTCCTGAAGCCCGTGAACTTTCCAACCCGCTTTTGTTTTCCATGCATATTAGCAACATGGACATTTTTGACCTTCACAGGAAACATCTTTTCAACTGCCAGTTTTATTGAAATCTTGTTAGCATCTGGACTGACTTTGAACACTACCTTATTGTCAGCCTCCTGTAAAAGAGAAGCTTTTTCGGTTAAACAAGGCCCCTTTAACACATTATACATATTTTTCATGCCATCACCCTTTTTTCGAGACCTTCAATGGCAGGCTGCAAAAGCACCAGCTTTTTATGAAGAAGAATATCATAAACATTCAATCCTTCTATTGGCAGCACTTTGTATCCATTGACATTACGAGCGGATTTATTCACATTCTCATTACAACCGGAAGTAATGATCAAGCCATTTTCAATTTCAAGGGTATTCATTACCCTTACAAAATCCTTGGTTTTTATAATATCCATGCTGAAATCATCAAGAACAACAAGATTTCCCTCTTGGTAGCGTGCACTCATGGCCATGGCCAAAGCCATTTTTTTAACTTTTTTGTTAAGTTTGGTGCTGTAATCACGAGGTTTCGGGCCAAATGCTACACCGCCACCACGCCAAATTGAGGAAGTATTGCTTCCGGCTCGTGCCCGGCCTGTTCCCTTTTGACGCCAAGGCTTGATACCACCACCAGTTACTTCAATTCTGGTTTTGGTGCAGGCATTACCTGCCCTCCGGCCAGCGAGTTGCATTTTCACAACATCATGAAGAAGATGTTCCTTAACGATCAGGTCGAAAACCTTTTCGTTCAGCTCGATCTCGCCAACTTTTTCATTTTTAATATTTATTACACTTACAGTGGACATCTTTTCTCCTTGAACCCGCTCAAACAATAAGCAGAGTCAACTAATATGAAACCGTCATGAAAGAAACAATCTTAGTCTGCACATTTTGAGTAGACATAGAATGTCATACACAAAAACGATCAAAAGGGAATGTTCAATATTACGACTTACTAAAAATTTTTAACAAACCCTGTTTCGCACCTGGAACCGGGCCTTTCAACAGGAGAATATTTTCCTCGCCACGAACATCAATAACAATGACATTTTTCGTCATAATAGTATCATTTCCCATGCGCCCCGGCATTTTCTTCCCTTTAACAACACGGGCTGGCCATGCACTGCATCCAATGGATCCTGGAGCACGATGATGATGAGAACCATGGCCAGCACATCCACCACTAAATCCATGTCTTTTCATAACCCCTTGAAAACCGCGCCCTTTGCTTTGCCCTTGCACATCTACAATATCGCCTACCTTAAAGAGTGTCTCAATATTCACTGTTTGGCCAACTTCATATTGCCCAGGCTCAACCACTCTGAATTCTTTAATAAAAGAATATGCTTCAGATCCCGATTTTTGAAAATGACCTAAAAGTGGCTTAGTAACATTCGTTGCTTTCTTTTCTACAAAACCAACCTGAATGGCACTGTACCCATCCTTATCAGATGACTTAACCTGAAGGATTTTACATGGACCGGCCTCAACAACAGTAATAGGAGTCGCTTTCCCCATTTCACTGTAAATTCTCGTCATCCCAATTTTTTTTCCCAAAATACCCATAGTATTTGACATGATATTTTTCCGTTTCGTTCGCATTCTACTGCAATACTGGATTAAGAGGAAACAAACAATCGTTTGCCCCCACGGACTGAAAACGACCCTTTAAGGAAGTTTAATCTCAACATTGACACCGGCTGACAACTCAAGCTTCATTAACATATCAATGGTTTGTTGAGTAGGTTCAAGAATATCAAGCAATCTCCGATGTGTTCTCATCTCAAACTGCTCCCGTGATTTTTTATTGACATGCGGTGAACGAAGAACACAGTACTTATTGATTGATGTTGGCAAAGGGATAGGGCCAGCAACAGCGGCACCGGTTCTTCGTGCTGTCTCAACAATTTCAGTCGTGGATTGATCGAGCAACTTATGATCATACGCCTTTAAGCGAATGCGAATTTTATCTGTAGGGATCATTTTCAAACCTTATTAAGCAATAATTTCACTAATAACGCCAGCTCCAACAGTTCGACCACCCTCGCGGATGGCAAAACGAAGGCC
>DYDK01000146.1 GCA_020717935.1 Desulfocapsa sp. | reverse complement strand
ATGCTGTACCAGTCAGATCGGCGCGAACGGCTGCTAATGAAACTGCCAGATGCCAACCAGGAAGCCCTACAAGGCTTGGTGACTCGACGGAAACAATTGATCCAGATGCTCGTGGCCGAGGAAAATCGTTTAGCGTTGAGTAATAAAAGGCAGCGTAAAAGCATCGAGACCGTTCTCAAATTGCTGAAAAAGGAACTTGCTATCATTGACCATGATATTGATGGCCAACTCAAAGAACATTTTGCTGAGAAGATAGCTTTGTTCAAAGGTTTCAAAGGTGTTGGCGTAGGCACCCAGGCCAGCTTGATGGCGGCGCTGCCCGAACTTGGCAGTCTGAGCCATGAGCAAGTCGGTAAACTTGTGGGCGTGGCTCCGCTGAATTGCGATAGCGGCAAACATAAGGGCAAGCGCATTACCTGGGGAGGACGAGCTGATGTGCGTTCAATGCTGTACATGGCAACCATGAGTGCAATACGCTTCAACGCAGTGATCAAGCCGTTCTATGAACGACTGCTCGCCAAGGGAAAACCAAAGAAAGTGGCTATAGTCGCTTGTATGCATAAGATATTGACCATATTGAATGCTATTGTAAAGTCTAATATTCCTTGGGACGAACATCATTTTTCACCAAAAACTACTTGATTTGGAACACAGTTGCTTATGCCGTTCTTGGTGCTAAAAAGGTATGAGTTATTTTTGAACGACGGCTTAAGAGGCTTGGCAAGAAAGAGCCATCTATTGAGGGAGAAATGAAGATTCAAGTACCAGAGAATATTGCATCTATTATTCCTTATCCACCGGGGAAACCCCTTGAAGAGTTGGAACGGGAATATGGAATCAGTGATTCTATTAAAATGGCCTCCAATGAAAATCCCTGGGGGCCTTCTCCCAAGGCCATTACCGCTATCCGTGGGGCATTGGATAACCTGCATCGCTATCCGGATGGAAGTTGTTATCATCTGACTCAGGCTCTGGCTGAGCGATATGGCCTAGTTGCTGAAGAAGTGGTTCTGGGCAATGGATCCAACGAGATTATCGAGATGCTGGTGAAGGCCTTTGTCCAGACGGGGGACGAAGTGATTACCAGCCATCCCTCTTTTCTCATGTATCAAAAGATTGTTCAGGGGCGGGCGGGGATGAATAAGGTCGTGCCCTTGGTTGGTATGCAGCATGATCTGGCCACTATTTTGGCGACGATTACCGACACAACTCGCCTGATTTTTCTTGATAATCCTAATAATCCCACGGGCAACCCCATACATCCAACAGAGTTACAGGCCTTTTTGAGCCGGGTTCCGGAATCGGTTTTGGTGGTGTTGGATGAGGCGTATGTTGATTTTATGGATTCTGAACTACAATGTGACATTGTATCGCTGATCCGTAACAACACCGGCTGCGGGGTGGTGTCCTTGCGCACCTTTTCTAAGGCCTATGGCCTGGCGGGATTACGGGTAGGTTATGGTCTCATGCCATCCTCACTAGTTGCCAGTCTGCATAAAGTGAGACAGCCCTTTAATGTTAATCAACTGGCCCAGACGGGTGCCCTGGCTGCTTTGCAGGATGAGGATTTTTATCAGCAAACGCTTCAACGCACTCGGACCGGATTGAATTATCTTCAGGGAGAAGTGAATAAATTGGGTTGCATAAGCTATCCTTCCCAGACCAATTTTTTTCTGGTGGATGTCCATGGGGATGCTACGGCCATGTATGAGGCCATGCTCCATAAGGGGGTGATTATTCGTTCCATGAAACCGTATGGATATACCACTATGGTGCGGATCACTGTGGGCACTGAAGAGGAAAATGACCGTTTTTTGCGGGCACTGACCTTGTGTTTGGGAGAGCTTGCGTATGGGTAAAGGAATAATGAAGGAAGAAAAAGGCGAGATTGTGACTATTGATGGGCCATCCGGGGTGGGCAAATCGTCGTTAAGCCGACAGGTGGCAACTGCTTTAGGCTATACCTATTTGGACACCGGTGCCATGTATCGGGCGGTGGGTTTGTTTCTTCGGAATTTACAGGTTGATCTCGATGATGAGCAGGAAGTGGCGGCGGCCCTTGCTGGTTTTAATTTACAGTTGTTTCCAGCGACGGAAAAAGATGGAGATGTAGGGGTGGTGGTCAATGGCCAGGAGGTGGGCCGGGCTATTCGCACATCGGAGATGGGAATGCTGGCCTCGCGGGTATCGGCGATTCCAACGGTCAGGAGCCAGTTGACCACGATGCAGCAAGCCATAGGCCTGCAGGGAAAGATTGTGGCGGAGGGACGAGACACCGGGACGGTGGTTTTTCCATCCGCTCGTTGGAAATTTTATCTGGAGGCGGATCCGTCAGAACGGGCAAGAAGGCGAGGAGCACAGCTTCGAGCCGCAGGCCAGGGGGTGGATAGTCAGGAAGTCCTGGAGATGATAATCAAACGGGATCGCGATGATCAGTCACGAGCTATAGCCCCGTTGCAAAAGGCAGATGATGCGATTGTTATTGACACCAGTTTCCTTGATATTGACGAGGTATGCCGCAAGATGCTGGCGGTTGTGCAGGGGAAATGATCAAAATTGCTTTTCTCTTTTCTTGAAGGGAAAGAAGTAAGGGAAGGCCGAATATTTCGTCGTGGTATTCGGCCTTCCCTTATTTAGGAATCAGGAAAGAAGTGCTTTCCGAGGATCTATTCGATAACGAAATCGTCACGTCGATTGTATTGATAACTGCTCTCGTCTGATCCCTCAAAGAGGGGGCGTTCTTCGCCGTAACTGACAGTGCGGATTCGCGCAGCATTTACACCAAGATCAACCATATATTTTTTGGCATTGATGGCTCGTCGTTCGCCAAGGGCAAGATTGTATTCGTTGGTGCCGCGGGCATCGCAGTTTCCTTCGATGACAATGGATTCGGAGGATGACTTCATGTAATTGGAATTGGCAATCAGATTCTGGGTCATGTCTTGGCGAATAGTGGATTGATCGTAGTCAAAATAAATAGGTTGAAACTGGGAGGATGAGCGGCCGTGTTCCCGTTTGTAGGCATCACTTTGATTTCCGTCTTGACCCATGCTCCCGTATTGTTGATTGGAGCTGTCACTGAGGGTTCCCTCGCTGCTACCGCTGTCTGGATAGGTGATATTGCTGCCCCCAGTGGTATCGCCCCCAGTAGGGGGGGGTACTTCTTTTTTACTGCAAGCTCCGCTGACAAGGGCAAGGGAGCTGACGAGGGTCAGAAAGAGTAGGGTGTGCAGAGTCTTTTTTGGCATGATTTTCACTTCAAAGAAAAAGGGTGAATTGATTGTCTTGCTCAAGTCATGCGGTGAATACACGATGGAAATGATTGAGACAAGAAGAAATTTTTATCAAAATAATATACTCCCCATGAGGATGGCGTCAAGTAAATTGGAAGTTTCTATTGGGGAATAGGAGGTGTTTTTGATAAATTTCTTGCCCCAATGCGTGAATCATGGTATGCGACTGCTTTCTAAGCAGTTAAATGGGTGTTTTTTTGGTTAAAAAAGGAGGTTGGGGATGAAAAAGGTTGTATTGATGGTGCTGATGATCATTGGCATGGTGAGTCATGCTTGGGCCGAGAAAGAGATTGTTTTTGCCACTGATGCCACTTGGCCGCCCATGGAGTTTGTGGATTCCCAAAAAAATGTTATTGGCTACTCTATTGAGTATATGAAGGCGGCGGGTGAGGCGGCTGGATTCAAGCCGGTGTTTAAGAATACGGCATGGGATGGTATTTTTGCCGGTCTGGAGGGCGGAAAATATGATGCCATTTGTTCATCGGTTTCAATCACCGATGAACGCAAGAAAACCATGGTTTTTTCGGTTCCTTATTTTAAGGTTCGTCAGGCTTTGATTGTTCCCAAGACATCTTCGGTTACAAGTCTGGCCGAGTTGAAGGGAAAAAAAGTGGGTGGACAGATTGGTACTACCGGATATTTTGCCATCAAGGCCGCCTCCGGTGTTGAACCGAAATCCTATGATGAAGTGGGGTTGGCCATGGAGGATCTGAATGTTGGGCGTATTGCCGCTGTTGTTTGCGATGATCCGGTGGCAGCCAATTATGCCATGAATCAGTATAAAGATACCTTGAAGATTGCCACTATTATTGAGAGTGGAGAGGCTGAGTATTATGGGATTGCGGTGAAAAAAGGGAATAAGGAAACTCAAGAGCTTATCAATAAGGGAATCGCGGCTGTTATTGCCAGCGGCAAGGAAAAAGAGTTGCAACAAAAATGGATTGGTCAGTAAAATCTATATGATAACATCGCTTATCCTTGGAGTCTGGATGGAATTTGTGGAAAAATCATCCAGATTTTTTTGTTGCTTTCATTGTGTCTATGAACATGAGTGAACTCCCCGTTATTATTGAAATTGGCGATGGGGCTTCTATCCCCAGTCCCAAGGACAAGGGCCTTTTTTCTGCCTGGTGGGTTTCTTTTCTCAGCACTTTGACCCTGCTTGCGTATCTTCTCATTTTTCGCCCTGATCCTTATCTCAAGATCTTCAAGTTTTTACCAGACGGTATCATAGTGACCTTTCAGGTGACTTTTGCCTCGATCTGCCTCGCTCTTGTCCTTGGCCTACTGGCAGGCCTGGGGAGAATATCCCAGAACCGGATGGTCAACCTGGTGGCCTCGACCTATGTTATCAAATGTCAATTACTTTGGCCGGTTCGCGACAATTATCTTGTCCGGTTTTTG
>DYDK01000145.1 GCA_020717935.1 Desulfocapsa sp. | reverse complement strand
AATTCCACCGAATTGATGAAAGTGAGATAAAAAAACGGGAAACTTCAGTTCTATATATTTTTTGAGCATTTCCCCTTTTGTGCCATAATAATCAACCCTTGTCACCGTCATTGCATGGTGAGGGTCACTATTCCTGACACTGAGGGTTGCGGTCAACAAAATTAAGGCTTGGCGATTTCCAGAATAAATCTGTGAATAAACAGGTGCATACAGAGATTGGCCCTTGGAAAGCCCTGCCGCTTCATCCGCATGGGCTAAGGCAGGGAAAACAGCCGTGACCACCACCATGAACGACATCATCCACAAGCGTCTTCGTTTTTCCATGTATTTCCTCATAGTTATCCCTATGAACTTGTCGTGGTGACACTTCTTATCCCGAACACGCACTCTCAATAAGTATCAATCAGAAATGGGGTTCGCAAATGAAATGTAATATGCCCCCCAAGAAGATTTCCTGCGGGGGCACATTACACGCACCATCCTTGAAGATATGGTAACAAGTTCACAAAAAATCATACACAAAGAAGCCGCAAACGGATATGGTGAAGACGGTACGATGCAAGCCGCTCATTTTTTTGTGAGGGGTTTCTAAGTTCCCGGAAATGTGTTCGTGATCACGAACTGAAATCAGCACCCCCTTTTTCCCTTTCTCATTTCAATGTCTGAACCCTCTCGCCCCCTCCTCTCGCCTATTGGTCTCATTCACTCCTGTTATCCTGAGAAGTTCGGCATTCCACGCCAGCCCGGATTGGTCAAGAGCAGCCGAGGTCGTCTTCAATTGTTACCCCCTTGTAATCGACCAGAAATGGTCAAAGGACTGGAGACCTTTTCCCATATCTGGGTTCATTTCTGCTTTCATGGGGCAATGGCGGAGGGGTGGCGACCAACGGTTCGCCCACCCTGGTTGGATGGTCAGAAGCGGGTGGGAGTCTTTGCCAGTCGCAGTCCCCATCGGCCAAATTTTCTGGGCCTGTCGGTGGTTCGTCTTCTTGGGATAAGTGCAGGAAAAAGGGTTTATTCCTGGAAATATCCGAGCTTGACCTACTTGATCAGACACCAGTTTTTGACATTAAACCCTACATTCCCTATAGTGATGCAGTGTGCGAGGCCAAGGCTGGCTGTATCCCTACCCCTCAGTCGGTACAGCGGGAGGTGCTGTTCGCCGAGGCAGCGACGGCATCGTGTATGCTCTATGAACAGCAGACCGGACGACAACTCAAGTTGTTGATTGAAGAAACCCTGGGCCAGGATCCTCGTCCGGCCAGTCAACGCCAGCAGAGCCGCGAATATGGGATACTGCTCTGGAATGTGAATGTCCGCTGGCAGGCCCACGGAGAGCGATTTCTGGTACTATCGATCACCGAAATGCCAAAAGACTGAAAGTACCTGTCTGTCCACCATCAACTTGGACAGCCCTTGAAGGGGCAAGCACTTCAGGGCCGGGTAAATGAAGTAAGTGTACACAAAACCCGCCCGCCAATATCATAACGATTGCTTACCGTGTCATATTCAAGCCTTCCCCCCTTGATGGAGACTGTTTCCCCAACAAGTCTGGTGGCTCCCGGGCAGTGAGCTATCTTGCTTTTATCATTGTAGTGAAGGAGTTCAGTATAAATCTCGTATTTATCCTTGGGCTTTTTGATGACGACGCTCTCAATCAGGCTGAGCTGACTGCTGTTTTTATCGAAGAGGCCTTTTTTGGCAGTTACGAAGGTTTGCTCGCCGCTGTCGCCTATGATGACAGCATTGATATCATCCATTTTGAACTCATCAACGGTTGTGCCGGTCATAGCTCGTTGGGAAACAACATCGAGGGTCGTTTTGCCATTATGGCTTTGGGTGATATGAACCGTGTTCATGGTAAAATCATGGGCATCCGGACGATTTTGAGCCAAATCGGGATCATAGCCACCACGGGGCGCGAGAAAGGTGGCCACAGGGGCCCGCCATACCGGAAACAAAAGGAGCAGGGCCAAAGGAACCATCCAGATGAAATTTCTGGTCGGCATCTCCATGATTCTTTTTATCATTCTCGACTCTTATAGTGTTGCAGAATTTCCTGATACCGGCCTTTGGCCTCAAGGATCAGATTACAGACCTCGCGAACAGCCCCATGACCGCCCCTTTGTGTGGTGACGAAATGGACGGCCTCCTGCACCTCCTGAACAGCGTTGGCCGGAGCGGCACTGAATCCAGCCCGGTTGATAAGTCCCAAATCCAACCAGTCATCTCCCATATAAGCAACTTCAAAGGGTTTGCAATGTGATTGGTGAAGAATCTCACGATAGGCTTCAAGTTTATTGTTCACCCCTTGACAGACAAATCGCATCTGCAAATTGGCACATCGTTGGGCCACAGCCTCGGAACGGCGGGCAGTGATAACACCAATTTCAACCCCGACATCCTGCAGCAGTCGCAGGCCAAAGCCATCCTGAGTATTGAAGGCCTTGGATTCATGGCCTTCATGGGAAAAAATAAGGCTACCATCAGTGAGCACCCCGTCAACATCAAGGAGCAGGAGCGTGATCGGTTTGGCCTTGGCAATGGCCGCCTTCCAGGCCGCACTGCGTATAGGGTTCAGGGCTTGTTCTCTGGCTCTTATGCGATAGCCTTCAAGGATCTCGCAATCCGAAGGGTGCTGGCCAAGGTGTGAGAGAGAGCAGGAGTGAGAAGGCATGGAAATTTGAAAAATGTGGGCTATATGTTTTTTTGTTTGAGCAGGAGCAACTCAATGAACGGAGGAATACTTATGATGTTAGGCTTGCTGACGGGCACAAGCTTGACAATGGTCACGGCAAATTGCGTCATTCCTGAATATGAACCACCCCACGGCATAGTGTGGATGAAATAATCCCAAGTATCATGAATATACATGGTATTACTCGCATCATCATAGCCAACGCCAACCATGGTATGACCGGTGACATGAAACATGACTGGACGACCTGCATCGATTTCGGCCTTGTATTGGGCAAAGGAAAAACCACCGGCATATTTATTATCTGTTGGCTGAGTATAACATTCAGTCACTGCGTAGCCCCGAGATTGATAAAACTTTTGCATCCCAACATCTCCGCGGGCATTTTCAGGAAATGCTGTATATTCTGAGCAGTTGAGCTTAGCGTTATTATTATAGGCATAAACCACCGTACTGCCATCAGTATTCCAGCCATCCGTCGGATTGACCCACTGGTTGGTGTTCATGTAATCGGCGGTGCACTCCCCTTTGGTGTGCTGGGTCCAATGGCCATCCCACGGATCGGGGCCAGCATCCCCATAGCCGGTCCAGTAATCATCCACATGGCCGCGAATCGCCCGGCCATCAAGGCCGTAATGGGTGGCGCTGAGCGGGCACTGGGCGCGAGATTCACCATGAGAATCTGTCCAATTGGGCCAGAGACTGTTATCCAAAGGCATCACTCCGCCATTGGCAGGGCCTGCGTACATATTGCCATAGCCAGTCCTGTCGTAATAACCCGCAATCATGGCGGCGCTGGTGGCGCTACACCCAAACGACCAGAGAAAGCCAGGGACATTGGACAGGAGATTCACGCCAGCCTCAATGTTGGGTTCTGGCAGAGACAACACGGCAGTTCGTTGCAGTTCAAAACCAGGTGGGGGGTGGGGCGGCCCGCTGATGACGGTTCTGATTAAGGTATCACCCGCAGGGGTGGTAATAGCCTGAACATCAAAATAGTGATTGCTTTGCAGGGGAACCACGGCGTCTTCTGCATGAACCGAAAAGGAACAGCAAGACAGGCCAAGGAAGCAAGAGAGCATTGTCTGCAAAAGACAGTGCTGGCGGCGAAGTAAAGCTTTTGATGATTCTTGTATCATACACGCCATCGCTATCCTAAAATTTCCGCAAGAGATTAATGATAGAGCTTCCATCAAACCTGAATAAATGGCCACTGCTTATCTGGTATATTATAACCAGATAAGCAGGGGCACCATTAAGACAAGATGTTGAAATAAAAAAGGGGCCCAAAAAAACTATTTTATTTTTTGGCATCTGAACTGGACGAGTATGCTGTCCCAGTTTCTTGTCTAAAAAAAATTATTTTTTAGAGGCTGAACCCGACGAGCCTTCAGATCCTGATCCAGGTTCTACCTGTATTGGAGCGAATGGGCTTGCATAGCCTGTGCGATTTGCACTCCAGCATCCAGTATCTCCATCATAATCCAGCATTGTCCCATTCATATAAGTGAATGTGGCATTCACTGTCCCCCAGTAGATGGTTCCATTAGAAAAATATTGCGTAAATTTATTGCCGGATAAAGACCAGGTTCCGGTTGATCCAGAATTCGAGGAGAAAGTATAATCTGAATTGAGTTGATTGACAGCCAATGTCATTAACTTAACACATCAAAAACGAATCAACTTATTGTAATTACAGAATGTTCATGTTATATACAACTATGCGGTTTACTTGTAAGGGCCTCGGCAAGAATAAATCATCCCGTTTTGCTGGTCTTTTCAGTCATCTTCTTCGTCGCGAAAAGAGTTACATAGCCCTGCTATGCGCCTCTTTCCGCTCCTCGAATATGACTGAAAATCCTGCGCAATACGGAACAATTTATTCTTGCCGAGGCCCTAACACATCTATTTCTCAAAGGAGGACAGCATGGCTAAATTTCTTGAAAAAAATTGTCAAACTGGCATGGAACCTGCTTTCCAAAACCTGTGCCAATCTACTTGACTTTCTTAA
>DYDK01000144.1 GCA_020717935.1 Desulfocapsa sp. | reverse complement strand
TCGACATTCTGCGGTTCGATATTCGTTTACAGCGAACCGCAGAATATCGAATATCGAATATCGAATGATGAAGTTATTTTCCGACATTTATCCATTCATCTGTCTAAGACTGCGCAGTTTCTAAGCCCGCAACCCCGCCAACTCAAGCTGCCGGATAAAGTCGGACACATCATCAGCCGATCCTTGCAGCCTGGCCTTGCCCAGGCGGATCTCATGCACCTGCACGGGCATTTTGGGGACATGACCCGAATTGGCGGTTACATTCGGGATCGTGTCCCCCAAAGACCCTACCGCCTTTTGCAACTGCGCAGCCACTCGGCTATTAAGGCCGTCAATGCCGCTGATCCCTGACTTTGCGGCCTTGGATGCGGCGTCTGAAATCATCTTTGAAATTTGCAACCCCAATGTTCCCGCCGACTTCACCCCTGAAAAAGCGGTGCGGCCCGCGAGCTTGTCGCCAATATTGCCGCCGCCGTCTTTAAGCCCTGCGTAAGCGGTTTTCGCCTGGTCAGAGTACGCTTGAGCATCCTCTAATCTGCCAGCCGCCATAGCGGCCCGAGCTGCCTTTTCGTAATCCTTGGCGGCCTTTGCCTTCCTTCTCCAACGAAGCTCCTCGGTGGCGTGGGGGTCAAGGTCGCTCAGCTCATCGGCCAATGATCGTTCCCGTCCGGCGATCTCGTCTTGCAAGGTTTTCACCCGCTCGGCATATTTTTCAAAGATGCTTTTTGCCTTGGCGGTGGCGTCTTCTTCGGCCTTCAGGCGGTCAGCGGCGGATTCCCTGGCCGACTCGGCAAGCTCTTCGTTGCGCTGCCTGGCCTCATCGGTCATCTCTTTATCGAGATTTGCCATTCTCAGCCGGGCCTGATATTCCACCTCAGCCGCTTTTTGCGCGGTCAGGATGCCTTGTTTTTTTGCTTCCGCCGCTTCCTTGAAAGCTTTGCGCTCAATCTCGATATTCTTATTTTTTTGGGCCAATTCCGCCGCCGTCCCCATCCCCACACGCTTGGCGTTCATCTCCTCTTCATGGGCCTTTTTCTCCAGGGCGGCAATGGCTGGGTCAAACTCAGCGACGGCTCGCTTGCCGATAAAGACCTCACCTTTGGCGGCTGCATCCTGCTCGGCCTGCCTATTTTTCTCATTCTCCCCGCGCAGGGTCTCCATAATCGCCTGCTTGCGCTCGGCGGCCTTGGCGCTGTATCGGGCCGCCGCCCGCAGACTGATCACGGAATGCTTCTGGTCAAACTCGTCAAGGGTGTGGCTGCCCTGAAGAAGTTCGTTAGTGTCCTCTTCGCGGGCGGCGAGGATCTCTTTAATTTCCTCACGGATAAGGTCGGCGGACGAACTGCCAGAGTTTCCTTCGGAACTGCGCCTCGCTTTCCTTTTCGCGTCTCTTTCATCCGCTGTCCTGACCTTTTTCAGGGCATCGTCAAATGATTCTCCCGCTGTCCGCGCCCGATCCGCTCGTTCTTTTTCCGCATCGGTGGCCCGTGCATTAGCCCGCTGGAACGCGTTCTGTTCATCAATTGTAGCGGGGCGAATGGTTGTCGTTTCCTCTGACTGTTCGCTCTCTTTTTTACTCTCTTCCCGTGGCTCCGGTTTATAATAGACGCTGTTTTTATCGGCCCGCCGTTTGGCGTCGGCCTGCCGAATAGCTTCCCGTTCGGCAGCTTTCTCGGCATCTTTCTCGGCGTTGGCCTTGGCCACTGCGTCGAGACGGGTATTCTTCTCATCGTTAAAAGCCTGTTCCTGCTGTTCCCGCTCGGCCCAGCGCTTCTTACGGTCTTCAAGCTCTTTCGGGCTCAAAACCCTTTCATCCAGGCCGTCGAGATACTCGGTGGTTCGGTAGCTCTCGTTCTTCTTCTGCTCCCCCTCCTCCTGTCGAGGAGGGGGCGGGGAGGGAGCTTCCTTCTCTTCTTTTTTCCTCTCACCCGCGCCCCTGCCCTGGCGAATGGCCTCGCTCTCCTCGTCATACGCCTGCCTGGCAATGGCAATCTTCTTCTTCACCGCCGAAACATCCGCATCCGTGCCGGTGAGCTGCGCCCACATCTTCTGGGCGGCAAGCTGGACCCGATCCATGGAGTAGATCAGGGCCAGCATCCCCTGTTGGACGGCGTCAAACTGACCCAGCCAGCCGCCAAAAAGCTTCGCCGCCTGCCATGTGGCAATCGCTGTGCCAATAGGCCCAAACACCTTGGCAATCAGCGATGGCACTCTTTTCGAGACAGCGGTAAAGGCCTCTCCTATCTTCGTAGCCCACGGCCCCAATGTGAGGCCCGATACCTTTTGCAGCGCTCCGCCCACGGCCTCCAGCGCGGCAACTGGTTTTCCGGCAAACGAAAGCAGGGCCAGCTTCGCTATATCCACAGCCTTCTTCAGGGTGCCGAACACGGCAAATCCAGAGGCCAGAGTGACCAATCCAGCCGAGAGTCTGGGGAATTCCCGCACAATATCGGCCACCGTCGTTAATACCGAAGTCAACCATCCAGCCACAGTCTTAACGATTGGCAAAAAAACGGAGCCGAGAGTGATTCCTACCTCCCGCCAGGCATTTTTCATCAGATCAAGCTGGGCCTGGGTGGACTTCATTTTCTCCTGGAACTCCCGTTCCATCCCGCCCGCAACCTTTGTCTGATCCATCAAGGAGGCCTGGGCCTCCTTGTAGGTATTCAACCCCGTGACAAGTCTGGCGATTTCGTCGCCGTGTTCCAACCCGAACAAGTCAACAAGTATGCCAGCACGCTTTGTCCCTTCGACTTCCGCCAGGGTGTCAAGCAGTCCATCCAGGGCCGCCTGGGGGTCAGCCTTGATCTTGGCCGCCAGCTCTTCGACGCTGGTCCCGATCTCCTTCAATGCTTCCTGGAATTTTGGCCCTTGCTTTTCTCCTGTTTGCATCTTCAAAAGCATGGCATTGATCGCCGTGCTCGCCACCTCCGCGGGCATACCCAGAGACAGCATCCCGGCGGCAAGGGCGGCAGCCCCATCGGTCGGCAGCTTGAACATCTGGGACGAGCCGCCGATCCTCAGGAGAACCTCGGTAATGAGCCTCTCGTTGGTGGCGGTGGTGTTGCCGAGCCGGTTGATGGTGTCGGCAAATTTCTCCACCTCGGGAATGGTCATGTTATAGGAATTCTTGATCTTGCCCACCGCGTCGCCTGCTTCCTGGGCGGTCATGTCAAAGGTAAATCCCATTTTGGCGGCAAGCTTCGTGAATGACTCAATGTCTTTCCCAGCCAGGCCTATCTGCCCGCCAGCAACGGCGAGTTGGGCCAGCTCAGTGGCTGTCATCGGGATTTCGCGGGTGAGTCCCACCAGTTGCGCGCGCAGGGCGGCAAACTCGGCAGGGGTGGCCTCCACCACCTTCTTCACCCCTACCATCGCCGATTCAAAGCCGATTGCCTCCTTGATGGCAAGCACGGTGGGGGCGGCGACAGCGGCAATGCCGACAAACTCCATCCTGATCTTCTCAAGAGACGACTTCCAGCCGTTGGTAGCCTCTTTCAGGTCGGTAATCTTTTCCCGCAAGGCAACCTTGGCCTGGGCAAGCTCCCGCAGAGAGAGTTTGCCGGAGGCGGCGAGGTCTGCATACGCCTGTTTGGCCTTCGCTATTTCAGCGGCAATATCCGCGTGGGGGGTGAGCCTAAGGGTGGTTCTGGCCTGGGAAACGGTGGCCAGCTCCTTGTATTTGCTGATAGTGGCGGCCAGCTCATTGCGCAATGCCACTTGCTGGGCGGCTATGGCCTTCGCGTCCTGCCGCACATTCACGCCCAGCCGGGATTGTTGCGCCAGCTCCCTCATCTTGACGGTGACGGCGGCCATCTCCTTCTTTATCTTGACATAGGCCGAAGCGAAGTCGGTGGCAACCTTATCGGTTCCGGTCTTGACTTCTCGCGTGTCAACGCCTATTTTAATGGATATTTCAGGGGAGGTTTTCGCCATGTCGTATCACTCTTTTATTGCTGGTTTATCGCGCCTGGAACAACAGGTTCCAGCATGGGTCTATTGGCTGGTTGGTGGTGTCCTTCTCTATGGGCGGTATTTCCAGGACGGCTGGCAGCAGCTCTTTGCCGCCATCTTCATCATGCCCGCCCTGCTTTTTTTTATCAGCGTCTCAAGCCTGCTGCTTGCCAGAACAGGGTTTATCCTCTCCACCCTGACAAGCATTGTTCTTATTCTTTCCTTGCTTGCGCGCATTCATCCATAGCAGCCAAAAAAAACGACCAGCCGTACGCGCAGGCGTTCGCGTGCCCTTGCCGGATCAGGAAGCAGACGGCGGAGCGGAGGTTGGCTCTGGGGTCGGCTCCTGATGTTCTGTTCTTTCTGCGACTGTCACCAGTTTTCGCATGAGACGAGCTAAAAAACTGTTCACTTCTTCCACCTCTCTCCACAATGTTTCCAGCTCGCTGCCAGTCATCTCGTTGATTTCCTCAATGGTAATCCCCGTGCTGGCAATCACCGCCTCAACGGGGATTACCGTATCAAGCAGCATCTCAGCCATGCTGGACAGGCTCTTCTCGCCTCCGAGTACGGCGTCAACCTGGTTTACAGTCAACTCCTTGGCTGTATAGGTACGGCCATCAATAGTTACTTCTTTCAGTTTTCTCATTTTTTTATTCCTTTATCATGATGTTATTGTTCGTTTTTTAAGAGTTGAGTTTTTCAGGGAAAACGAATATCGAATATCGAATATCGAATTGTGAAGTTATTTTCCGATATTTATCC
>DYDK01000143.1 GCA_020717935.1 Desulfocapsa sp. | reverse complement strand
ATATCAAGATATTATGAGCGCTTTCAGCAATTACTGTGCCACGGATTCAGGTGGATGCCAAAGAACGAACCAAAGGGGTTGGATGCAATCAGGGCTTGTATGTTGGTGGCAGAGATGGCGGGCATGGCAGAGGGTTACGAAAAAGGTTAAAAGAGAAAAGAGTGGCGGATTGGCTGATTCCCAAACCTGTATATGTAGATGGGTGACAGCTTTTTTTCAAGAAAAAACCGAAAAAGTCCTTTTATAAAAAAAACTTGAAAAAGGGCTGTTTCATTTTTTATGCAGGGGGTGTATAGTTGCTCCCTAACATAAGAGGAGCTCTTATTTTTTTGGGGCATACAAATAACATATTGTAGTAGGTGGGTATGATGAGCACGATGCAAACTGGTTTTTCTGTGGTACTTGGCTTGATGATGTTGACATTGGTCGGTTGTGCCGATAAAAAAGGCGGCGAAATGAAAGGTGGGCAGGATGGAGCACGCACCACCAAAGAATCCTTGGATTCTGAGCCCATTGGGATCATGGAAGGCCGTACCTCAGGACCCATGCTGCCTCTCTATTTTGATTATGATGCCTCAACGATCCGCCCTGATCAGATCAGCCGGATGGATGGAAATGCCAAATTCCTGAATTCAAAGTCTGTTTCCATCAGGATTGAAGGAAACTGTGACCCTCGCGGCACCCAGGAGTACAACATGGCCCTTGGTGAGCGACGAGCCCTCAGCGCCCAGAAGTATCTGGCTGATAAGGGCGTGTCCAAGGCCAATATGACCACCATCAGCTATGGGGCCGAGCAATTGCTGTTGCAGGGCCATGATGAGCTGTCCTGGGCCCAGAATCGTCGGGCCGATTTCGTTATTGTAAAATAATGATCCACAAACTCAATGGCTGAATATCTCAACTGGAGAAAGAAATGATCGTAAGACCTGTATTTTTTGTTGGATTGTTATTCGCTGTACTGTCGTTGTGTGGTATCAACAGTTCGGTGGTCAATGCCGCCGAAATGAAGATTGGTGTGATGAATGTGCAGAAAGTGCTTCTTGATTCAGCTGCGGGTAAGGCCGCGAAAGCTAAGTTTGAGAGCAAGGCCAAAGAGCTCAAAGCCAAGTTCCAAACCGAAGAAAATGCCTTGACTGCCATGCAGGATGATATTGAAAAAAAGAGTTCTGCCTGGAGTGCCGAAAAAAAAGAGGCTCAGGTTCGTGAATATCAGAAAAAGGGCCGCGAATTTCAAGTCAAGACCGAAGATGCCCGCTTTGAACTCAAGCAGTTGCAAGACAAAGAGCTGGAGCCCATCCTCAAAACCTTGCAGACAGTGGTTGAAGGATATGGCAAGCAAAATGGGTATACCGCTATCTTTGATTCCAAGATCGGCGTATTATACAATACGCCAGCCATTGATGTCAGTGTTGATTTGACTAAGGCCCTTGATCAGGCCATGACCAAGTAATTTTTTACCTGTACTTTATTGCCATATCAGTTGGGCACAGTTGTTGTGTGCAAAAGAACGATGCGAGGGGAGTGATTGCCTTTTGCGTCGTTTTTTTGTTTCCATACTGGCGCAAAAAAGAGGCCCTTGGCGCCTCACGATAGAGGGGACAGTTTGCAACCACTTGCATTTCTGAAATTTACTCCTAAGACTAATTGCGGAAAGTGCGGCTATGCCGCCTGTCTCGCCTTTGCCGCAGCTGTGACCAAGGGGGGCGAAGACCCGGGGAAATGTCCCTTTGTTGATCTTCATGCCTTGGGCGCCGGTTTTGCCACAGCAGATCGGGGGCAGGGCGGATTGTCGGGAGTGGCCAGTCTTGGTGATGATAAAGACAGGGCCTTGGTTGCCCACCTGCAAGGCAAGGTTCGAAATCTTGATTTTTCTGCGATTGCCCCTCAGCTTGGCTGTCAATGGTCAGGCGTATCTGATAATTCCCTTCAGTTTCGTTATCTTGGCCGCTCAGTTTCTCTGTCTGCAAATGGGGTTTTCTTTGATGAACGAGGAACCGTCGTGGAAGACCCCCGAGACCAGATTCTGCTTTATAATTTTGTCTATTATGGCGGCGGCGAACCCCTGACCGGTGAATGGGTGGGCATGGAGTCGCTCCCCAATTCCATCTCCAAGGTGCGAACCCTGCGGGTCTATTGCGAGGAACGCATTGCCAGCCATTTCAGTGGGAAAGCAGATCTGCTCAGGGCGTGCAGGGCATACATTGTCGTCGAGCCCACTCGGGATGTCCAGGCTCAGAGTTGTTCTGTTGCCTGGCAGGTGGCGATATTACCTCGTTTACCGGTGATGCTCCTTTTTTGGGATGAAGAGCTGGAAGACGGTTTTCCGGCACGGGTTAAAATTCTCTATGATTGTAATGTGTTAAGCGTGTTGGATATTGAATCATTGGTTTTTGCCTCGGAGCGGATGGCCGAGCGGTTGGTTGAATTGAGTAGTCTGACCCAGAGTTGAGAGATGGATGGAAGCATGAGTGATGCAGAAAAGCTGGAACGAGCACGGTTAGCGGCATTTATTCCCCGTTTTGCCGCAACCAGAATCATGGTTATCGGCGATATTATTGTCGATCATTTTATCTGGGGCACGGTGAGCCGGATCTCGCCCGAGGCCCCGGTGCCGGTGGTCAATGTGACCAAGGAAGAGATGCTGTTGGGTGGTGGCGCCAATGTCCTGCACAATATCTATGCCTTGGGCGGACAGGCGATGCTGTGCGGGATTGTCGGGGAAGATGAAATGGGAGCTCGTCTACGGCAATTACTGGATGAGCTTGGCACCTCCAGGGAGGGATTGATTCAGGGCAGTCGACCGACCACGGTCAAGACCCGTGTGGTGGCGCACGGTCAGCAGGTCGTTCGTTTTGACCGTGAACAGACGGGAATTCCTGCGGAGACAACTCTTAATGCCATCTGCGCCTTTCTGGATGCCCATCTTGCTGAGTGCGGGGTGGTGATTATTTCTGATTATTATAAAGGGGTTATCTCTCAACCCTTGATGAATTTTCTCCTGGAAAAAGTGGCCAGGATTGAGCAGGAGCAGGGCCGCCGAATTCCGGTGGTGGTTGACCCCAAACCGGATCAGCCAGACAGATTTGTGGGGGCAACCATCATTACCCCTAACCATCTGGAGGCGGAAAAGTTATCAGGGATGTCTATTCGCACTGAGGAAGACTTGCATCAGGCGGCACGGATTTTGTGTGATCGCTTTGCCTGTCGGGCTGTACTCATCACTCGGGGTGAGGCGGGAATGTCTTTGCTGGAGCGGGGGAAGGAGATGGTCACGATCCCCACCCTGGCCCGTGAGGTCTTTGATGTGACTGGTGCGGGCGATACCGTTATTGCCACCCTCGCCCTTGGTTTGGCAACGGGAGCATCGTTTTCTGAAGCGGCGGCCCTTGCCAATGTAGCAGCGGGCCTGGTGGTGGGAAAAATCGGCACCGCCACGGTAAATCGTGCCGAGATTCTTGCCGAACTGCACGGTGAACAGCATGGCAAAGAGTAAGCCGTCGTTCAAAAATAACCAGTATTTTTTAGGTTCGTGAACGGCATCCCCCAAGGGGACTTTACCCCAAGGGCACTTCCTTCGGGGCGCCTGCGGGGCGTAATAGGCCGTAAAGAAATGGATCAACGAAGGGGTTATTTCTTAATGGTTCCTAACCCCGATGAACGGGATAAGTGCCTTATCAGAAAAATTTCTTTGAAAAAACAAGAATTTTTTCTGTAAGTCACTAAAGCGAACGACAACTGACAAATGGGAGAAGAGCTGATGGCGTGTAAAAGCATGACCGGTTTTGGGAGGGGTGAGTCCACTGCTGGCGGTCGAGTGTGGATGGCTGAGATTCGTTGCGTCAATAATCGCTATCTGGATGTGAAAATCAAGCTTCCTTCCGGGTATGCTGTTCTTGAAGAGCAGATTCGCAAGAAAGTGGGCACATTTCACCAACGAGGTCGGGTCGATCTGTTGTTGGTTGCGAGTGGGAATATCCCCGAGACAGTGACATTGCAGGTGAATCTGGAGTTGGTGCGGGCCTATAAGGTGGCATTGACGCAGATTGCCGATGAGCTTGGCACGCAGCCGGTTTTTGATCCGACCTTTGTCGCCTCCAGACCGGAGGTGCTGGTGCAGGAGCAGCAGAGTGAAGCCGTTGAGTCCCTGTGGCCCATGGTTGAAGAGACCATTGAACAGGCCCTTATCAGTTGTGATACCATGCGGCAACAGGAAGGGGTTGCTCTGATTGGTGATTTGTTGGGGCGCATGGATGGATTTACTCGTATTATCGAGCAGATCAAGCTTACCATCCCGGAGTTGCTCAAGCAACGGGAGCAGGTACTGGGGGAGCGCGTGCAGAAATTGCTGGGTAATGTCCAGCTTGATGAACAACGACTCTGCCAGGAGTTGGCCATTTTGGCTGATAAAACCGATGTCACGGAAGAAATCGTGCGACTGCACAGTCATATCGATCAGTTTCGCATGTTTTTGACAGAAAAAGAGGCCGTTGGCCGGAAATTAGACTTTTTGCTTCAAGAATTTTTGCGAGAAGTTAACACCATTGCTTCCAAAATTAACGATGCCGCCATTGCCACTTTGACGGTGGAGTTGAAGAGTGAACTGGAGAAAATGCGGGAACAGATTCAGAACATTGAGTAGTTTTAAGGGCCTGTCCACAAATAACTTGGACATGATTGCACTCAGATTTAGGTTAGATTTGGTTGCGGCGATTGAACAAAACCGCAATCGTAGTT
>DYDK01000142.1 GCA_020717935.1 Desulfocapsa sp. | reverse complement strand
ATGAAACAGAGGGTTCCAAGGCTATTGCTTATCCATGATTGACGAGGTCTGCATTTTCATCTCTTACCCATGATTCGATATCCCTTTTTCACCGTCACGGTCACTGGCTACCGTTGCCCCACCCAGAAAAGGAGCAGGATGGTGGCACAGAAGACATACAGCAGATAGATATGGAGATTGCCTGACTGCAGGCGGCAACAGCGGCGGCAAGAACCAGCCGCTCGCCGGAAGAGGGGCTTGAAAAACTTCTCCAGTACCGGATCGGGAGCGGTAAAGACAAAGTTCCGACTCTGCGGGAAAAGACCGATGCTGCGGCCATCCCGATTTTCCGGGGTCAGGCAGCTGCAGAAGACTCCGTTTTCGGCGATCTCGCTGTAACCGTCGGCACTGTACGACATCCGGCTGGTTGGAAAGGCAAAGCCGCATCCCCAGGTAGGGGCGGCAGCCACTGTGCCCTGATTTTGCCGCCAGCGATTCAGGCCAAAGACGGCCAGCATGATGCCCAGCAGCAGTGCGCCCATCCCCCCAGCCATACCGGGCTGAGCGGTTGGCCGATAAACAGGGAGGCGGTATCCGGATCAAGCAGGACAGCGGCCCGACTGGCCAGCCGCAACAGCAGTATCGGTGCAAGCCCGCAGGCCAGGCATACCAGGGTCAAAATCATCATGGCGCCTCGCATGGGCCAGCCGGCTTCATGCGCCTGCTCCGCCCCGGCGCTACGAGGCTCACCTGCCAGGGCAATGCCGATGAGCCGGGTCATGACCACAATCGTCATCCCGCCCACCAGCGCCAGAAGGCCAACCAGAGCCGCCGGAAAGAAGCCGTACAGTCCCGATAGGGCGGCGCTGTCCTCCAGCAGGGCGCAATAGAGATACCACTCGCCGATAAATCCATTAAAAGGGGGCAGGGCGCTGATGGCCATGCCGCCGCCGACGATCATCAGCGATGTCAGCGGCATACGGCGCATCAGGCCGCCCATCTGATTGAGATTACGGCTGCCGGTGGCATGCAGTAGCGATCCGGCGCCAAGAAAGAGCAGGCTCTTGAACAGGGCATGATTGAGAAGATGGATCAGCCCACCGGCCAGGGCCAGGGCGGCAATGGCAGGCTGTCCCATGGCCCGGCTCTGCATCCAGAATCCCAAGGCCAAAAAGAGGATACCTATGTTTTCCACTGTGGAATAGGCCAGGCTGCGTTTCACATCCCGCTGCATGGCAGCCATGGCTATCCCGAACAGGGCGCCGATAATCCCCAGCGTCATCAGCAGGCTTCCCCACCAGGCAGGCGACACAGGCAGAAAAGAACAGAGACGGAGCAGGCCGTAAATAGCGGTCTTGACCATGACCCCGCTCATCAGGGCCGATACATGGCTGGGCGCTGCCGGATGGGCATCAGGCAGCCAAACATGCAGGGGGAAAATTCCGGCCTTGCTGCCGAAACCAGCCAGTAGCAGGAGAAAAAGCACGGTGGCAACCGGGGCGGTAACCACGGCCAAGGCGTGAAAGGAGGCAAAATCAAGACTGCCGGAAAAGGCCCCAGCGGTAAGAAAGAAGGCAAACAGGCAGGCTACCCCCAGATGGGTGGCCAATAGATAGGTCCAGCCCGCCTGCACCGCTTCGGCCTGATTGTGTTCCGAGATCACCAGGAAAAAGGAGGTGAGGGACATGCACTCCCAGGCAAAAAGAAAAAAGAGCCCGTTGGCAGCGGTGACCACTACCGACATGGAAATCAGAAGCAGGTTGTACCAGCTCCAGTGCAGGCGCGCCTTTTCGTGACGCATATATTCGGTGCCGTACAGGGCGCCGACAAAACCGATACCAAAGAGCGGCAGCAGGAAAAAGGCGGATAAACCGTCAAGTTGCAGGGCAAGAGATGCGCCGGGCAGGGGCCAGGGCAAGGAAAAGGAGATGGCTGTTCCGGTGGCAAGCGCCCGGCTGACGGCAATAAGTCCGAAGAGACAGCCGGCCATGGCGCTGCCGCCGCCCAGAAAGGAGGGAATGCGGGGATTCCGCCAGGGAAGGGGGGCCAGGCAGGCTCCAAGTCCCAGCAGCAACCAGGAAGAAAAAAGAAAATTCATGCCGCAGGTCCCTGCTGAAAAAGGAGCGCTTCCTGGGTCACAATGAAATCAAGCAGCTTCTTACGGGTCAACTGCCGGCGGATCCCGGCCAGAAACGGGGCAGACATGGAAAGCCGCCAGAGTTTGCGCTCGATAATCGTCATCTCGGTGGCATTGGCCGGCAGCACCAGAAAAAGGAGCTCAGTCAGTTGATAATCCAGGGCCTTGCAATCCACCGGATGCTCTAAGAAAGCGAGGATGACCATGGTTTTTTCCAGATAGACCGGCATGGCGGGATCAGGCCGCATCCAGGCAATCCCGTCCATGGAAGAGGAGACGATGGACTCCCGCGACAGCACGGAGATCTTGACGGCCTTGGCATCAAAACCGGCAGAATAGGGCAGAGCTGCGAGCAGCTCATCGATGATCTCGTCGCGGTTGCCGCCATGGATTCGATACAGAACCGCCCCATTTTCCAGGGCCTGGGCGAGAGAAAGGCGGTAGTCCG
Organism: Desulfocapsa sp.; assembly: GCA_020717935.1. Classification (GTDB taxonomy): domain Bacteria; phylum Desulfobacterota; class Desulfobulbia; order Desulfobulbales; family Desulfocapsaceae; genus UBA2270. The sequence continues at coordinate 2,223 of DYDK01000142.1, read as the reverse complement.
TTTTTTTTCGGGGAGTAACGGCGGTCGGTTGCTTCTGGCTGTCAATCCAGTCAACGACCTCATCGGCCTTGAAACGCCACTGCCCACCGATCTTGACGGCAAAGGGGATCTGATTGTCCGCCACCATCCGATAGATGGTCTTCTCAGAGACACCCAGTTTTTCCGCAACGCCCTTCAGTGATATAAAAGTCTTATCCATTTTTATCCATTTTTGTCTAAACTTGTCCAATGCTGGCCAGGTGGATATACTTACGGCGTTGACTGTTATTTGTCAATTTTTTTAAGACGCTATTGAAAAATAGGCTGGTAAACAATGATTTTAAATTCAGAGGGGAATGAAGAGGCCAGGATATGAAGATGTCGCTGTCTTGTCTTTGGAGGGGAAGTGGTTGTTTTTTTGCCGAGGCATAAAAAAAGGGTTCTTTACTCTCGTAAAGAACCCTTGCATCTACAGAAAAACTATTTTTCTTTAATGCCCGCCTACCTTGAGAATACCACTGGCGGCCAGGACCAGAATGGCAATTTCGGTTATGGCCATGATCCCCATGGCTTTATCTCCACGGGCAAAAAGTCCAGGAATAATCACGCCATAGCAAATAATGGTGATACCGGCCAGAATGGCCACCGGCAGAAAATTCAGAAAATCACCATAGCTGAGCAGGGTTGCCCATGACCAGCCAGCGATAACATGCTGGCCATGACCACCGGCTTCACCGTGGGCAGCAGCGGCCTGGGCCTGCACCTTGGCGGTCAGACTGTGGCCTTGCGGCAGATACTGGGTCTCGACCTTGGTCAGATAATCACCGGATTTCATGGACCACATGGTCGGGATATCCGATAAAGGAATAATCGGTTTCATCACCCCTGAGATATACAGGGCAAAGGTGATGACCATCAATAACAGGCCGGCATACATCCCTTTTTCGAGGATTTTGGCATATTGAAGCTGCTCAATGGATGCTTCTTTTGTTGGCATATTTGTAGCCATATCTATTTCTCCTTGGGCACGATGCGCCTCTTAGAATAAAAAAAGTAAAAACGGGATCAGCCGTTATCAATGGGTCTTCACTGCTGCTGGTGCGGCCTGTTCCATCTGTTGGGAGACTGCTGGTTTGGCGTTATTAACCTTCTGATATTCCTGATAGCCCTTCTGCATAGCCTTGCCACCGGAAAATAAGAGGACGAAGATAACCATCCAGCGGATAAATCCGGGCTTGGCGACCTTGAGCAGGCGCACACCCACAAAGGAGCCGAGCATGATGCCGACGAGGGAAGGCACCACCATCATCGGGATGATGCAGCCTTGGTTAAAATAGATCCAGGCGGCTGAGGTGTCGGTGATGGAAAGGAGAAATTTGGAGGTCGCTACTGAAATTTTCAGTGGCGCGCCCATGAGCAGGTTCAAGACCGGCACATTAGCCCAACCAGCCCCGAGACCGAACATTCCGGCCATGAAACCAATAATAACAAAGAGCATCAGGCCCGGGATAGTGCGATGAATCTTCCAGTTGATATCCTGTTTGGTGGCTGGATCATGATAGATGCCGCAGATGCGCAGGGCGGAAGAGAGGGCATCAGCCGCCGGAACATCAGGCACCGCTGATTTTTTGGCAGAGAGCATAATGGCAACAATACCAAGAATGGTTGCCCCCAGAGAAAGCTGTACAACATGGGGGGGCATGGCCAGACCCACCATCGCGCCGACAATGGCCATGGTTGAGGCGATCAGGGCTACCGGCAGGGCCAGACGCAGGCTGGCAAAGTTGGCCTTGAGGAGTCCGGGGCCAGCGGCCAGGGCGCCGCACAGGGCTACCAGCAGACCGGTGCCGCGAACAAAGTCAATGTGAAAGGGAAAAAAACCACCCATGATCGGCACATACAATACCCCGCCGCCAACACCACCAAGAACGGCAATAATACCCATAACAAAGGTAACTCCCAGCAGGATTACTGGCCATTTCCACCAATCTCCAGGAACCGGCACTGGAGTCATGGCCGCAACTTCCTGGGCCATGCTCCACGCTGGACTGAGTATGATGGTACATACGAGAGAGGCCATGAACAGCCCCGCCTTTTCCTTGTAGTTTTTTTGCATTCCTGTTTCCCCCTTTTGTTAACTTCTTGAAAAAAAATAAAACGATATAAAAAAAATAAAAAAACTCCCTTTATTACAGACCTCGTCAATCATGGATAAGCAATAGCCTTGGAACCCTCTGTTTCATT
>DYDK01000141.1 GCA_020717935.1 Desulfocapsa sp. | reverse complement strand
GGTCTCCATCAACTGTCCCGTAAAACCGGACATCACCATCACGGCCTTCGTTGGCCAATGCAATATCAATGGAATCTTTATGTACATCCAGCCCGACAAATATGGTATTCTTTTTCATGACCTGCCTCCTTGGTTATGGCTCTGCGCCGTAGTGAATCGTTCTCTACAGTATAACCCATGTTTGCAAGGGGCAGGTCTTTTTCGTTTAACTGACAGCCATTATGTCTAAATTCTGCAATCGTTTGAGCATCGAGACTGGCAAGGCAGGCACAGAGGCAAGGCGGCAAGCGCCCCGCAAGGAAGTGCCTTGGGGCGCCATTTTCAGCGCAAGCGTAATTGTGCTACGCTGAGCATGAAATGGTGAAGCCAACGCAGCATATGTTCCTGTATTGACAGGCGAATGCCAAGGGATTGCAGGTTTAGGTAGGATACCAAATCACCCATCTTTGCGTACCAGTCTGGCCCCAAAAAAACCGTCAATGCCTATAGTAGGCAAGGGGGCAAAGAAGAGGTCGTGCACGAAGTGTTGCGCCCCAGGCGGCAGGAATGGAGTACAGTCTTCCACCTTGAAATCAGGATGCTGGTGGAGGAAAAGGGCAATCACCTCTTCATTTTCCTCCGGTTCAAGGGAGCAGGTGGCATAGACAAGAACGCCGTACGGGGCAAGGAGTGTGACCGCTTGCCCTAACAGCTCGACCTGCATTTTCTGATAACGGCCCAGATCGCTCGCTCGCCGACTCCAGCGGATGTCCGGATGGCGACCAATCACGCCGGTGCCGGAACAGGGGGCATCAATCAAGATGCCGTCAAAGTGGCGCTCACTGGTGGCGGCAAAGTCGTGCAGAGTCATTTTTTGCAAAACAACTGCCGCCTCGGGATACAACCGTTGCCTGTTTTCCTCAAATTTCTGCTGACGGCCAGGGTCGGGCTCAATGGCCACGACCGAGGCCCCGTTACCAGCACGGGCACAGAGCTGAATAAGGTTTGCTGTCTTCCCGCCCAGACCGGCACAGGCATCGAGGTAACAGCCGCCGGCGACGATGGGAGCCAGAAGCTGCGGCAAAAGCTGGGCTCCTTCGTCCTGAATCTGAACAAGCCCCTCGGCAAAGCCTGGCAAACTGTGCACGGCCCCATGAAAATCAGGCAGGATCAGGGCCTCATCACTGTAGTGACCCCTCTCTGCTGCTACTCCCGCCTGATGCAGAGTCTCGATCATACGATCAGGGCTGACGCGCAGAGAGTTCACCGCCAGTGCCAGAACCGCCTGCTGATTATTCACGGCACAGATGTGCTCCATTGCCTGCTGGCCAAAGCGTTGTGCCCAGCGCTGAATCAACCATTGGGGATGGTTGAGAACGGGCCTGCCGTCTTTATCATGATGCAGCATCGTTTGCAGAGTCTCTTTCTGGCGGATGCTTTCCCGCAAAACACCATTGACAAACCCTTGCAGGTTTTGCGGCAGATGGGCAGACTGCACGGCCTTGACCGATTCGTTCACCGCCGCCGACTCGGGAACCCGATGCAGGAAGAATATCTGGTATAATCCGGTCAGGAGGGCGTAGTGAACAAAGGGTTTGAGCTTGGCAAGGGGTTGACGGCAAAGGGAACTCAGCACATAGTCAAGACCCTGATGCTGGCGAAGAACACCGTAAACAATATTCATCGCCAGATGTCGGTCAGGGCCACTGCACTCGCCGCTCGTGGCCACCGCGTCAAAGAGAGCCGCCACGGGCAGGCGGGTGCGGGCAAGCTGACAAAGGGTCTCTATGGCAATAAAACGGGCGGTCTGGACCTTTTTTGGGCTGCCTGGCCTTTGGGTACGACTATGGGCTGATGGTGTTTTTCCCGTTCGTGTCACGGGCCTTCGGCGGTGAGCTGAGGAAGACACGGGGATACAGGTCAGGCGGGTAGCAAGCCGTTGTAAAACGGCATAGCCAATCGCTTGATGGAAACGGCATACAAAGCCGTAACGAAATGAATATAAATGACCATGTTATTCCGTTACGGCTCCTAAGGCGTCAAGGGCCGCCACCAGATCGGCCCGGGGCGATTGTTTGGAGATCAGGTTGAGCGGGGCATGGCCGCCGCCAAGTTTGCTGACTTCTTCAGGATTAGCCATGCCGGTAAGATACAGGATGGGGATTCCCGCAGTCAAAGGTTCCTGGGCCAGGGCCTTGGCCAGCTCAACCCCGTGAGTGCCGGGCATATTGATGTCGAGAACCGCTATATCAGGCCGCTCGTCCTTTATAAGTGTCAAAGCGGTTGCACTGTTATTGCTGGTAATGACCTGAAATCTACCCAGGGCCTCAAGTTCGATCTGGAGCAGATCACAGAGATCCTGATCGTCATCAATCAGGACGATTTTCTTACTGGTGGACATGTTCTTTCCTTGCATGGAGTAGGGTTCAATGTTTCAACTGCAGAAATCCTCAGAATGGTTTGTCGTGCGTCGCAGCCAGACAAACACAGTGTATCAGCCTCACCATGAAAATCAAAGGAAAAGTGGCAAGAAACACGGAAAAAGCATCGCCCCTACGCCTCACCCTTCTCGTTCTTCTGATAGTGAATCTGGACACTGTCCAGGTGGTCAATGATCTCGCTTACCAGTCGTCGTGCCTGATCGAAATCATTGGCTGTTGCTGCTTTTTCTAAGCCCAGACAGAGATCGCCCAGGCGCTGAAATCCATACGACCAGGAAGTGCCCTTGACAGTGTGGGCCTGTCGCTTAAGCTCGGTCATCACCTCGGGCCCCCCATTATCCAGGGTTGCGAGCATCTGTCGTGCATCCTGTTTTTTATTGCTCATGAATCGGGGAATGAGCTTGGCAATCTTGTAATCGAGAATCACTTGACCCGGGCCTGCGAGTCTTGGTGTATGGCTCTTTGAGGAGAGAATAATCGGTTCCGGCTGGATCTGGAGGCTGAGGTGAAGATGGGTGGCAATGGTTTCGATCAATTTTGATTTTTTCACCGGCTTGGTCAGAAAATCACTGCATCCGGCATCCAGACATTTTTTCTTAAAGCGGATAAAGGCGTGGGCCGTCAAGGCAATAATGGGCACCGGAACTCGTTTATGCCCCTGCTCCCATTGCCTGATTCTTTGGGTGGCCTCATAACCATCCATGACCGGCATCTCAATATCCATAAGGATAAGGTCGCTGGGATTGCCGCAAAAGGTCTTGACTGCATCCTGGCCATTATAGGCAGTGCTCAGAGTAAAGGGGGTGTTACGGAAATAAAGGCGAATGAGATTGCAGTTATCCTGGTTGTCATCCACCAGGAGAATACGAGCGGACGGCAAAAGTTCGCAACGAGCCGTCTGGGGAGTAACAGAGGTATTGGTATCAATTTCCGGCCGCGGGGCCTTTGCCGGCACAAAAGGAATGGCGAAGAAAAAGACTGAACCCTGGCCTGGTTGACTGGTCAACCAGATCCGGCCGCACATCATATCAAGGAGCTTCTGACAGATGGTCAGCCCCAGGCCGGTGCCGCCATATTGGCGAGTGGTGAGGGAATCGGCCTGGGTGAAACTGTCAAAAATAAGTTGCTGTTTATCTAAGGGAATGCCAATGCCATTGTCGGTAATCGAAAAAAGGAGTTCCTGGCTGCCACCCTCGCCGGTGGTAATGGCCACCTTGATCTCCACCTCACCTTTGCTCGTAAATTTGACGGCGTTACCGGTCAGGTTGAGAAGAATTTGCCGCAGACGGGTGGGATCCCCATTGAGATAAAAGGGAACGGAGCTTTCAATATGGGTGCGAAGCCGGGTCTCCTGTTCATCGGCCCGCAGGGAAACGATGGTGGTCACCGATTCAAGCAGGGTGGGAAGGTCAAAGTCAATGGCCTCAAGTTCGGTCTGGCCGGCCTCGATCTTGGAAAGATCGAGGATATCATTGATAATCGCCAGCAGGCTTTCACCGGCAGAGCGGAAAATACGAACAAATTCATGCTGTTCTTCGGAAAGAACTGTCTCGGAAAGAACTTCAGCCATGCCAATAATGGAGTTGAGCGGGGTACGGATCTCATGGCTCATGGAAGCCAGAAACTCACTCTTGGAACGGCTGGCATCCAGGGCGAGGCGACCAAGCCGCTTATTTTCCAGCAGGGTATCGTGCAGATGAATGTGGGTTCTCACCCGAGCCAGCAACTCCTGCTGATTGAAAGGCTTAACGATATAGTCTTGGCCGCCAGCGTCAAAGCCTTTCACAATGTCCGTCTGCTGGGAAAGGGAGGTGAGAAAAATGACTGGAATATCTTTATATTTTTGGTCCTTTTTAAGTTTGCGACAAAAAGAGAAGCCATTCATACCCGGCATCATAACATCGAGAAGGATAATGTCCGGGGTCAGGGTACGCAGCAGTTTCATGGCCTCTTCGGCACAATTTCCCGTTACGACCTTATAATCGGCTCGCTCCAGGACAGCGACCAGCAACGATTGCGTCATCTTATTGTCGTCAATGAGCAGAATGGTGTAGTGAGGAGATGGCATAACCATGATACGGGATGAGGATGGAAGATGGTTGTTTTTTTGACTGATAGTGTATTCTCTACCATAAAAAATACGGGAGTGAAATCCCTTATGATAAAAGCATTCGTACATCAACGACATTGATGCATGGATAACATTCGTTTAGTCATGGTGAATAGCTAGTGCCTGAACGGAAACCCCCTCTCGTCGAGTTTTACGCAGGGGATTTGTGCATAGGCTCACATGCTTGTGGTGCTAATTTTATTTTTTACTGACAGCGCAACAGTACATGGTTGTTTTTGGTGTTTTTTACCGTTTTTTAAACGCACCTATCCTGTACTCCG
>DYDK01000140.1 GCA_020717935.1 Desulfocapsa sp. | reverse complement strand
CAACGGAAATTTAGTCATATGTACAAGCCGACTCTTTAAGTTAATGACATTGGATTGACAGCTGTTCCGTCAACTCCATTACAACCCCAATCAAAAGTTTTATTCCAACTCCCGAACAAATTTGCTGCCCCCTTTTTTTTCCCGATAATCGCAGGCAAAAACATTGGCCACGGAAACTTACTTGGCGTGCCGTATCTTACGACAACGGCTTTGTTGCCTGTCATATTCACGGTACAAACACGATTATTTACAGAGGTGCAGCCACTCCAGGTAGTAAAAGGCAAGCCACTGGCAGTGGCAGGAGCGGTAAGGGTAATATTGGTTCCCGATGGAATCGCAGTCTTGCTGTAATTGGTCGTACCCGCATAGGTTGTCGGGCTGGCGGTGATGGCCACAGCAGAAGCACCGCTGGAGTTGACATTCAGGGTGTAGGTTGTTGGCGCTACTGGCGCCAGTTTGACAATGGTCACCGCATATTGCGTCATACCGGAATAGGAACCACCCCAGGTCATGGTGTGGTTGGAATAGTCCCAGGTATCATGGATATACATGGTGTTGCCAGTCGTATCATATCCAAAACCAATCATGGTATGGCCTGTGACATGAAACATGACTGGACGACCAGCATCAATTTCAGTCTTGTAATTGTCAAATGAAAATCCACCAGCAACATCATTATCCGTTTTCTGGGTATAACATTCCGTCATGGTATATCCCCGTGACTGATAAAAGCTTTGGACTCCAATATCGCCGCGGGTGTTCATGGGAAATGTCGTGTATTCAGAACAATTCAACTTGGTACTGTCGTTATATGTATAAAAAATCGTACTGCCATCGGTATTCCAACCACCGCCAGGGTAGACCCACTGGTTGGTATTCATGTAATCGGCTGTGCATTCGCCTTTGGTGTGCTGGGTCCAATGGCCATCCCACGGATCGGGGCCCGCATCTCCATAGCCGGTCCAGTAATCATCCACATGGCCGCGAATAGCCCGGCCATCAAGTCCGTTATGGGTGGCGCTGAGCGGGCACTGGTGCCGAGAGGCGCCTTTGGAATCTGTCCAATCTGGCCAGGAGCTATTATTCAACGGCATAACTCCGCCATTGGTAGGGCCTGCGTACATATTGCCATAGCCAGTCCGGTCGTAATAACCCGCAATCATGGCGGCGCTGGTGGCGCTGCACCCAAACGACCAGTTGAAAGCCGGGACATTGGAGAGAATATTAATACCAGCCTCGATATTTGGTTCTGGCAGGGATGACACGGGGGTTCTTTGCAGTTCAAATCCGGGTGGGGGCGTGGGCGGGCCGCTGATAATTGTTCTTACTAAAGTGTCGCCCGCAGGGGTGGCAACGGTCTGCACATCAAAGTATTGATTGCTTTGTAGAGGAGCCACGGTGTCTTCTGCATAAACCGGCAGGGAAAAGCAAGACAGGGCAAGGGCGCAAGAGAGCATCGTATGCAAGGGACGCTGCTGGTGCCGGAATAAACCTTTTGACAAGTCTTTCATTGTTAAACTCTTTTGTGGTTATGTGATAATGGATTCCATCGATTCTCCATCATCGCGCTAATAAGAAAGAGCAACCTGACGAATCTGCACTAACTGGGTCAAAATTCCTTCAATTTGATCAAGGGCAATGGAGTTGGGTCCGTCGCACAACGCCTTATCGGGATCGGGATGGACCTCCATAAACAGGCCATCGATGCCCGCAGCAACCGCCGCCCGGCTTAAGGGAGCGATAAATTCCCGCTGACCGCCGGACGAGCCGCCCGCCCCTCCTGGCAGTTGCACAGAATGGGTGGCATCATAAATGACAGGACAACCAAAGCCGCGCATGACTGAGAGGCCGCGCATATCCACCACCAGATTGTTATAGCCAAAACTTGAGCCTCGCTCCACCAGCATGATCTTTTTCCCGCCTGCCGCCCTTATTTTGTTCACCCCATGTTCCATGTCCCAAGGTGAAACAAATTGCCCTTTTTTGAGGTTGATGGGCTTGCCGGTGCGGGCAACAGCGGTGAGAAGATCGGTCTGGCGGCAGAGGAAGGCGGGGATTTGAAGAATATCCAAGACTTCGGCTGCTGCTACCACCTGTTCGGTTTCATGGACATCGGAAATAATCGGCACCTGAAACTCGTGTCGGATACGGGAAAGAATGGCCAGTCCTTCTTCAAGGCCTGGCCCGCGATACGACGAAAGTGATGTGCGGTTGGCCTTATCAAAGGAGGCCTTGAAAACGAAAGATAATCCAAGGCGGGAACAGATCTCCTGCATGGTGCGGGCCACGGTGCGGGCCAACTCTTCGGATTCAAGGGCACAGGGGCCGGCAATGAGAAGCAGGGGCAAGCCACTGCCAACCAGGATTGCCTCCCCGCTGGGGGTATCTATAGAAACTGGAGGGATATTGGTGAGATTCGTTGGATTCATTGAAACTTTCCATTATCTAAACTTGGCAGAACGAGGGAAAGTTTGTCGTCCGGTATCATCCACCAAAACAGGTTCCCACGCCAGCTATTGTCATAAAATTGTGGGGGGAACCTGTCCCTGCGGACAACACCAGACTATCCACGGAACCCATATTGTCGGGCTACAACCCCATCCGTTCTCTCTGGTGAATAGTTACGAACACGATATACCAACTATCAGCCTTTATACTGAATTGCAGCGGTGATAAAATCCCGGAACAGTGGATGCGGTCGCATCGGTTTAGACTTGAACTCTGGATGAAATTGACAGCCTAAAAACCAGGGGTGACTTTTAAGCTCAACAATTTCCACAAGATTGTTGTCAGGAGAGGTTCCTGAGATCACCAGACCTTTGTCTTCTAATTTCTGCCGATAATCATTGTTGAATTCGTAGCGATGACGATGGCGCTCTGAAATTTCCTCAGTGCCGTAAGCCGTTAGAGCCAAGGTTCCTTCGCGAAGCTTGCAGGGATAAGCGCCAAGCCGCAGAGTCCCGCCCATCTCTGAGCTTTCGTCACGCACCTGCACTTTACCGGTACGATAATCAAACCACTCCTTGATCAGATAAATGACGGGATCAGGGGTGATTTGATCAAGCTCGGTGGAGTTTGCCGCCGCCATCCCAGCCATATTGCGGGCATATTCGATGACTGCCAGTTGCATTCCCAGACAGATCCCAAAAAATGGGATCTTTTGCTCACGGGCGTAGGTGATTGCCCGAATCTTACCAGCGACTCCCCGACTGCCAAAGCCACCAGGAACAAGAATTCCATGGCAACCAGTCAGCAATGTGACAGGGTCGTGTTCCTCAAGATCCTCGGCGCTGATATAGCGCAACTCAACTTTGGCATCATTGGCCAGACCACCATGCACTAAAGACTCGTGCAGGCTTTTATACGATTCGGTAAGATCAACATACTTGCCAGGAATGGCAATAATAACAGTCTGTTTGGGATTTTTTATCTTGCGCACCAGTTCTTCCCAAGGGGTGATATTAGGTTTACCGGTCCAGATATTAAGCAATTCCAGAATCTTGGTATCCACGCCTTCGGCATGAAGCCGCAGTGGCACTTCATAAATGGAATCTACATCAATGGCAGTGATGACCGCATCTTTAGGCAAACTGCAAAACAGACCGATCTTGGCCTTGAGCTCATCGCTGAGCGGGACTTCGGTTCGGCAGACCAGAATGTCTGGCTGGATGCCGTCGGCTCGCAGTTCGCGTACCGAATGCTGAGTTGGCTTGGTCTTGACCTCGCCTGCTGTTTTGATATAAGGCACCAGGGTGAGGTGAATGTAGAGCGTGTTTTCGCGACCGAGATCACCACGCAGCTGACGAATGGCCTCAATAAAGGGCAAACCTTCAATATCACCGACCGTGCCGCCAATCTCGATAATAGCAATATCGACACTGCCGTCAAGCTGAAGAATGGCCTCCTTGATCTCGTTGGTAATATGAGGAATAACCTGTACTGTGCCGCCCAGATACTCGCCGCGCCGCTCTTTGGTGATGACCGAATAGTAAATGCGGCCCGAGGTGTAATTGTTCTTCTGGGCCATGACCGCATTGGTGTAGCGTTCATAGTGGCCCATGTCGAGATCGGTTTCGGCCCCGTCATCAGTGACATAAACCTCGCCATGCTGAAAGGGGTTCATCGTTCCCGGATCAACATTGATATAGGGGTCGAGTTTCTGGAAAGTGACTGTCAAGCCCCGGCTTTCAAGGAGCGCACCGATGGCTGCGGCGGCCAACCCTTTGCCAAGGGAAGAGAGCACGCCACCAGTCACAAAAATAAATTTGGTTCGTTTGGTAGTATTTTGAGTTTTCATGGTGAGTATTATAGCAAAGGGGCATCTCTTTTGAAAGAAAAAAGGCTGCCATGAGAAAATCAGGGTATCGTCGCCAAGGAGTTGACATGTTACCCCCGTTTCAATATGATGGCCGCAGGTGTTTAATCTCAATAAAAAGGGGGCATCTTATGTCCTGTCATCGTCTCATCTGGCAATTATTTCCAAGTCAGCTCCTTGTGTCGTTTGCGGCCCTGCTGGCCTTTACCTGGTATGGAGCCTCGACTGTTCGAGCCTTTTATTTCAGCAAGACCGCCAGCAATCTTGAAGCACAGGCGCATCTTATATCCAGCCCTATTCGTGGCTATTTGGAAAATAGTGATTCTACGGGTTTACAGGCCTTTTGTCAGAAGTCTGGAGTTCAATCCAAGACCAGAATCACTGTGATTGCTCCTGACGGGAAAGTTCTTGCCGATTCGGATGAAGAACCAGTCAGAATGGAGAATCCAGACCTCGTCAATCATGGATAAGCAATAGCCTTGGAACCCTCTGTTTCATTGAA
>DYDK01000139.1 GCA_020717935.1 Desulfocapsa sp. | reverse complement strand
CTGCACCAATGGCCGCATCGAAGATCTGCGCGCCGCCGCCACCATTTTACAGGGAAAAACCCTGGCGACCGGGGTTCGGGGTGTTGTCACTCCCGCTACTCCAGCCATTTATTCCCAGGCCTTGGAAGAAGGGATCATCAAAATTTTCATGGACGCGGGTTTCTGTGTTCTTAATCCCACCTGTGGGGCCTGTCTCGGCATGAGTTCAGGAGTCTTGGCCGCCGGTGAAGTCTGCGCCTCCACTACCAACCGTAATTTCAATGGACGAATGGGAAAGGGCGGGATGGTGCATCTGATGAGCCCCTACTCAGCCGCCGCGGCGGCCATCACCGGTACCATCACCGACCCGAGGATTTTTTTATCGTAAGGGACTTGGAAATTACCAATGTACCTGAATTGCGACCAGATTTGGGTTAGATTTGGCTGTGCCGATTGAACAAAACCGCAGGCATAATTGTGTTATGACGAGGATTTTGTGATTGAGGCACGGTCAAAGATGACCCAAAGATGGGAAGCAAGATGGTATATTGGTATTTTCCAAGTCCCTGAACAGGCGCATTCCATACATCCATATTCTTCCGCAGGGTGCGTCCCACGCACCCTCATCGGAAAGCTGTTATTGCCACCAATGGTGCGTGGGACGCACCCTATCATAAGGACACTTGACTTGATGAAAACGACTGTAAAAACCTTCGGCGGCCCCGCCATATTCCTCGATAGAAGCGACATCAATACCGACGAGATCATTCCCGCTAAATATCTCACCGAAATCACCAAGGTTGCCCTCAAGCCCCACCTGCTCGAAGATCTCCTTCTTGACGGCAAGGCCTTCAATCTCCAATCTCCGGCCATGCAACAAGCCCGCGTCGTTATCACCCGTGCCAATTTTGGCTGTGGCTCGTCACGGGAACATGCGGTCTGGGCCTTCGAAGTCAACGACATCAATATCGTCATCGCCGAGAGCTTTGCCCGCATCTTTCGCCAGAATATGTTCAACTGCGGCATCCTCGCTATAGAATTGCCTGCCGCCGATATTGACCGCCTTTTTGCCATGAAAGGGGCCGTCTCTATTGCCGTTGATCTTGCAATCATGACCATGACCGCCAGTTCCGACGACTCGACACAGATGCCGGTGGCCTGCTCATTCCAGTTAAACCCTTTCGACCGTGATCTGGTTGCCGCCGGTGGCTGGCTGGCCTATGCCGATACCAAGTTTTAACCCCATCATCGTCGGGTCATGGCCCGACGATGATATTGACTACAGGGCGTCTTGAAAAACAAGGGTGCGCGTTCAAAATCGAGGCATGTGGCAAATTTCACCGCAGGCATCGAGTTGATATTCCAAGGATAAAATTTCAGGTATAACGAAGACCTGAATCCGTGGCACGAAATTTGCTATCCACGCCGTGTGGCCTAAAAGCCATTTTTGGCGACTACTCCATTGTCAAAAGTTGATGTCCCTTGCCCGTTATCATGAAAATTAATGCGCCACGGATTCAGGGAAGAGTTTGAACGAAAAAACCATTTTTCAAGGCGCCCTCTATCCGCAGACCCCATCCACCTCTATCACCATGACCCGATCAAATTTTCTTATCGCCGTTGCCATCACCATGCTCTCCATCCTGTTCTGGGCCTTGCTCAATCGTCCGGAACAGGCCCCGCCCTGGCCCCACCAGATCAAGGGCTTTTCCTTCTCACCCATGCGCGCGCATCACAACCCCATCGAACATATCCTGCCCACTCCCGCCGAGATTGAAGAAGACCTAGCCCTGCTGGCCGATACCACCCATGCCGTGCGCACCTACACCCTGGAAGGTGATCTGGCCCAGATTCCAACCCTGGCCCGAAAGTTTGATCTCAATGTCGCTCTCGGCGCCTGGCTCAATGCGGATGAGAAAAATAATGAAGTCGAAGTTGACAAACTGATTACCATCACCAAAGAGAATTATCAAAATGTAGTACGGGCGCTGGTCGGCAACGAGTCCATCCTGCGGGGCGAACTCACGGTTGAGCAGATAGGCAAACATCTGGACAAGGCCCGTGAAGCCCTGACCGTGCCGGTGAGCACCGCTGAGACCTGGGATGTGTGGCTGGCCCACCCCGAGCTGGGAGAGCATGTCGATTTCGTGGCCGTCCATATTCTTCCTTACTGGGACGGGGTCGAGCTGGACCAGGCCGTGGATCATGTGGTGGTGGTCATGAACAAGCTCCAGTCTAAATTTCCGGACAAAGAGATTGTGCTCACCGAGGTAGGCTGGCCCAGCAATGCCCGCACCTACAAAGGATCCGTGGCCTCACCGGCCAATCAGGCCACCTTTCTGCGTCATTTTTTGCAACGGGCGGAACAGAAAAAATACACCTATTATATCATGGAGGCCTTTGATCAACCCTGGAAACGCATCAGCGAGGGCTCGGTCGGCGCCTACTGGGGGGTCTATGATGTCGAGCGCAAGCCAAAATTTGCCTTTTCCGCCCCCATTGTCGAGATTCCCGAATGGCGACTCTTGGCCGGTATCTCCATAGCTATCGGAGTCATCGTCTTTGCCATGCTGCTCATTGACGGCAAGACCCTGCAAAATCGGGGGCGCAGCTTTCTGGCCATCGTGGCCTTCTTTGGTGCCACCGCCGCAGTCTGGATTATTTACACCTATTATCACCAATATATGACGACCGCCGCCATTATTGTTGGCGTTCTCATGATTATTGGGATTATCGGCGTTACCCTGGTGCTCCTGGCCGAGGCCCATGAATGGGCCGAGGCGGTCTGGCTGCAGAAATGGCAGCGCGAATTTACCCCGATCAATCTGGCAGACGAGGATTTGCCGGCAGTATCCGTCCATGTTCCGGCCTACAACGAACCCCCCGAGATGATGATTGCCACCCTCAATGCCTTGGCCCGCCTCGACTATCCCCATTACGAGGTCATTGTCATTGATAATAACACCAAAGATCCGGCCATCTGGCAACCGGTGGAGGCCCATTGTGCCCATTTGAACACCTCATTATTCACCAGCAAATTTCGCTTTTTCCATAAAGAACCGCTGGCCGGATTCAAGGCGGGCGCCCTTAATTTTGCCCTGACCCAGACCGCGCCGGAAACCGTCGTCATTGCCGCGATTGATAGTGATTATCAGGTTTCTCCCCTTTGGCTAAGGGACTTGACACCGCAATTTGCCCGCCCCGAAGTCGCCATCGTCCAGGCCCCTCAGGATTATTACGATGGCGAAGACAACCTGTTCAAGGCCTCGTGTTATGCCGAATATAAAGGCTTTTTCTATATCGGAATGCAGACCCGCAATGAGCGCAATGCCATTATCCAGCACGGCACCATGACCATGGTACGGAAAGCGGCCCTCGAAGAAGTGGGCGGCTGGTCAGAGTGGTGCATCACCGAAGACGCGGAACTGGGACTGAAAATTTTTGAAAAGGGTTATGAGGCCACCTACATTGCCAAAAGCTACGGCCAGGGCGTGATGCCCGACACCTTTATTGACTTCAAGAAACAGCGATTCCGCTGGGCCTACGGGGCCGTGCAGGTCATGCGCCACCACTTCGGCGCCCTTTTTCTGGGAACCGGCAAGACCCGACTGACCTTGGGCCAACGCTATCACTTCATTGCCGGCTGGTTGCCGTGGATGGCCGACAGTCTCAACCTGCTCTTTACCTTGGCCGCCATAGGCTGGTCAGTGGCCATGATTATCAACCCCCTCAAATTTGACCCGCCCATGGTGATCCTTTCAGCCATGCCCCTGATGCTTTTTTCCTTTAAAATGGCGAAGATGATTCATCTCTACCGTACCCGTGTCGGGGCCACCATTTCCCAAACCTTTGCCTCGGCCCTGGCCGGACTCTCCCTGTCGCACACCATCTCGATGGCCATCCTTCAGGGGGTCTTTACCCGCAGCAAGCCTTTTTTCCGCACGCCGAAAATGGAAAAGGCCCATGTCCTGCGCCGGGCCCTGCTCTCAGCCCGTGATGAGGGTATTATCATGCTGGCCCTGTGGGGATCGGCTTGGGGGGTAACACACAAACAAACCATTCTCTCATCCGATGTTCTGGTCTGGGTGGTGGTGCTGATGACCCTCTCCATTCCCTATCTGGCCGCTGTGCTTTTTTCGCTCATCAGCGGTTTCAGCCACCTGCCCGCTCGTTTGATCAGCAAGCGGAAAAAAGAATGATTGGATTGGCACCTCAATCCTGCAATCGTTTGGAATTGCATATGATTTATTCTTGTCCGCCACCTTTTACCTTGAGAATTTCTTTGTTTTCTTTTAGTATTTTACTTTTAGGTTATCGTTAACCAGAGAGGTAAAAAACATGTTGCAAGCAACACTTTCCAGCAAGTTTCAACTATCGATTCCGAAAGCGCTTCGTTGTGACTTGAACTTACAAGCTGGCCAGCAATTTACATTGATAGCACGGGGAAAAATTATTGAGTTGATCCCTGTTCGCTCGATCACGAGTGCCAAAGGAATGCTGGCACCCTGCGAGCCTCAGGACTCATCGGAGTATCGGGACAGAACGGAAAGGGATGTGTAATGGCGCTGATTGACACCTGCGGCTGGATCGAATGGCTGACCAATGGGACGCTCTGCAACAAATACGAGTCCTATTTTAACCGTATAAACGCCATGATTGTCCCCACCTCGATCCAATATGAACTTTACAAATGGGTTGCACGACACAATGGGATTCAAATGGCGCTGGAAGCCATTGCTTTAACCGAGCAGGCCAAGGTCATTCCCCTCTCCACATCTCTTGCCTTAGGGCCTGTCCACAAATAATTTGAACAGATTGCATCTCATCTTCAGGCTATCTTTGGCTGCGGCTCAATCACAAA
>DYDK01000138.1 GCA_020717935.1 Desulfocapsa sp. | reverse complement strand
CGTAATCGTCGCTGTAGGCGCAGTGGCGATACTGTTGAGGTAGTTGACCCAGGTAAGGCGGTCAGCATAGGTAGCGCCAGTGACGGCTGTGATGGGCGCTGGGTCATAAATATGGTCATTGGCAGCAGAATACTGAACTCCCGCTGGAGTCACATAATAGCCCGCGAAACCAAAGCCAAAGCGGGACATGGTCTCTTGAACCCTGATCTGCTTGCCAGTGTCAGCGTCAAGGGTCAGCGCTCCACCACCAGCATCCACGAGGCTGAAGCCGTAAGGAGTTTGGCATGGGACAATACCATTACAATAAGGCCCGCCTGGTGGCAAGAACATCATACTGAACTGATTGATCAACTGCGCAACTGTTTCACCAGCGGCGTTATTCGCCGGTTTCATCAGGGTGCGTCTGACCGCAGTGGAATCCGCATCGCCGTTATTCTTGACCAGCACTGTGAGCATATAGCCCCTGTTGCTGTCACCCTGGGTTGCATTGGGGACATAGATCGGAGCGCCGGTAAGGGTGCCGCCGCCTGTGCTCCAAGGATTGACCTTGAGCTTCTTGAAGCTGTTTTCATACAGCATCTCGGAGCGGTCAACATCCCTGACTTGCGTCGCCCCATAGGCCGCATAGGTGGAAGTTGTATCAACAGACAGAGAGCGCAGCGCCTTCCCTGTATCATTCGTTTTCGTTCCCCGCTCATACAGGTACGGATGGAAGTTGGTGTTTTCGGTCATGTTGTTGACCATGTAGAATGGCGCAACCTGCATATAACTGGGCTGATTGCCATAACAATTCGGGTCTGTGGTAGGCCATACACAGTTTGTACCCGCGCCAAACTGTCCAGCAGCAGCAGGATATCCATAGCCATTCACAAAGCCGCTGTTGAAGGAGAAGGTTCCCTGGCTGGCTTTCATTGAATAGGCGCCGTTATAGAAGCCACCGGCTGTACGGACGCCATTCACAACGGTGAGTGGAGCATGACAATCCTTACAGCCCTTGATGCCCCAGGCCGTGGAGGCTGGGGATACGCCATGATCCATAACGAAAGCGGCATGCATGAAATTAAGCTGCGGCCAGATGGCCTCGGTTTCGCCAATCAGACCGGCAAGTCCCGCGTAAATATCCCCCTGCCGGATGTTAATATCACTTGGGAGTACATTGCCACCTGTTGTAGCCGTAAGACTGCCAGCGTCATGTGTTCCAATATTACGACCGTTTGCAGTATTAAGCCGGGCGGTCTGGCTGGGCATGATGACATCCAGCGCGCCTTCAAGTCCATCCTGGTTGGCATCAATGGTTGCGGCATTGTTATCAACCCACAGCAGGGTGGTCACAACACTCGCCTTCCTGAGCTTGCCTTTATACCAGACGGGAATGCTGGAGTCGAACATGTCGCGCAAGGTGTTACTATTTTCATGATCCACCAGATGACCACCTAGCGCATCCCTGCCTGTGGAATCCAGGTAGGCGCCGCCGGCGTAATGCTCAAGCTTGCGGATATGGCAGGCGCTGCAACTGATAACATCAATATGGTGAGTATTAGCTGTGCCTGGGGTATGGGGCCGAGCGACAATGTCATAGCCATCCTGCATGTTGACAGCCATCAGGCCGGCTGCGGTATGGGCAGCCGTTGGGTTTGGTGCCAGAGGATACTGGGCAGCTCTGGGGCCGACCGGCACAGCAGTGGTGCCGCCATGACAGCTGGTACAGGCGGTGCCGTCAACATTGGCGTCCTTGGAGTTCCATACGCCAACGAAGTTTCCTGATTTATGGCCAGGATCACACATGCCAAGTTTCCCTGAGTCGGGGCCGGTCTGGTCAACCTTATAGGAATTGGTGTCAGTGAGGCCGTCATTGTTAGCATCAGGATCAGTAACAGCATTGACCGGTTTCATGGCGCCGGTTGTGCCGGCAGCGTTTGGCCCTGGGGTTGCGGCTACGGTATCGGCAAAGGTTGTGCTGTTGTTATGGCAATCCATACAATCAAGGCCGGAATGGACATCCCAGTTATGATTTGCCAGCCAGTGATCGCCGCGTTTTTTGACATCCACCTTGCTGTCACCACCTGCAGCGACGGTAAATCCATCTCCGAAATGGCAGGAGGCACAGTTGGCGGAGGGTGGGGTCTTTTTGATATTATTGGCAAAAGCGGCGGTCAGCACTAACTGGTTGCTGGTGTTAGTGGTTACTTCACCGGTTGAATTTGTTGTCGCATGATACATATCGTAAGCGCCAACGGTGGTGCCGTAATTATCGGGCATGAAATCGGGTGTGGTAGTGTTTGCTGCAACCAGGGTATTGGCGGTGGCGATACCGGCGCCGACAGCGCGGGCCTCGTCATGCTTGGCTTTTTTGATCTCTACTTTGCGGGTGTCCCAATTATAGCCTTCCAGATGACACATCAGGCAGTCCATCTCGCCTACGCCGGTCTTGGCGTAATCGTTGTACAGCATTTCACCATAGTTACTGTCTTGGTCAACATCGTTGGAATCAAGGAAATAGTTGAAGGTAGTGAATTTTGCGGCAGTGATAGGATCGCCGTTATTGGGAGTTCCGGTGGTGATCTCCCGCAACGAAGTCCGGTTGCCCAAAGCCTGAAGCGCTGAGGCAAAATTTTTGCCGCCGGATGGCAGATATTCCATGGCGCCGCCGCCGACATGACACTCATTACAATCCTGCAAGGCACCGGCAACGGTGAGATCCGTCTTCTGCGCCATTGTGGCTGTACTTCCATAATCAAAGAACTGGAATCCTTTTCCAGTCACTGGGTCATCCGTGGATCTGATTTCCGTGAATTGACCGATCATTCCGTTCCAGTTACCTGGTGTTCCATCAAGATTTCCGGTACCTCGTGATCCTGTAAACATTTTCGCCGCCTGGCGATTAGAGACAGGTCACCATTTTCCGGTATGGCCGTAGGTCTGGGTCCATTCCTTTCCCATGTAATTACAACCCTTGACATCAGGGTTCTTGGAATCGGGATTCCAGGGAGACCAGCCGTCAATGCCGTTGGCGCCCAACTGGGCATGGGTGCTGTGGCGCTCAATAATGTTATAATCATGGCAGGCGGCGGTGCCGCAGGTCTTCTTGGCGCTGTAGGCTTTATTTGAACCGGCGCCGGAGGCTGGGATAGGATTTCCTTCGTAGTCCATCAGCACAATGGCGTTATGCTGCGTGGTCAAGGCCGCCTGCAGCGAACCTGAGAGGCCAAAGGCCAGCCCCACGGAACAGGCCATGCCAAAGGCCACTCGTGCGTTTAATTTTTTCTTCATTTTTACTCCCTCTTTATTTTATGATTTATTCACACAACAAGCATGAGCCAGTTGTCGTTTTTTTGTGCCAGTCACTTCGCAAGCTGTAAAACGAGGGGGGCAACTTGAAACGAGAAAGGAACAAGGGTACTGCAAAACCATACAAAACGAAAGTATTGCATTTATCATGCCCAGAGTCAATTTTTTTTGCACCTGTTCACGCTTGTCGTCAGTTCGGAGGTTCGGAGAACTCCCATGGGTGAGTCGGAGCTGTCTTTTATCCTCCCGCAGAGACGCGGAGGTGCAGAGAAGGACAGAAAAATTTCTCTTTGCTTTTCTCTGCGCCTCTGCGTCTCTGCGCGAAAAACGGTACGCGAAACGAGAGGAGTGGATGGGGGCTATGTCATAAATGTTGGGGGGATAACCCTAAAATGCAGGGGAATAATCCTAAAATGTTGGGGAAATAACGCTAAAATGCGGGGGGAATAACGCTACTCGCGGGGGATATGACACACTGCTGTCGTTGATAAAATGGGGACAGCCCCCGATACTGATAAGAATGTCGAATATCGAATATCGAATATCGAATGTCGAATATCGAATGTCGAATGTCGATCGTCGAATATCGAATATCGAATGTCGAATATCGAATGTCGAAGTGAAAACTTCATCATTCTGCGGTTCCTTGTTCGATATTCGATATTCGATATTCAACTATTATAGATACTTAGGAACCTCTTCAAAACCAATGTCATTAATTCTACTGAAGTTTCCCGTTTTTTCAAATTTGTAACCGCATGATATTACGATGTAAAAATATTTTAGTTTTTTTGGTGACCTGATTTCTGGGGTCGATATGTGAGTCTAAAAAACAGACCAAAACAGTAACATGCTGAAAATTTAACATTTTCTTGATTTTGGTAGGGGCTATCTTTGCTGATTTTTCCTAAAAAAACGGGAAACTTCAGTTCTACTTTGTCACATTGTTTCGCCGTTGCATTCGGCACCCTTTTAACCCCCCTTAATCCCCCCTGAATCAGGGGGAAAACTTTATTCCCCTCCTGTCGTTTGGGGACATGACCCGAATTGGCTTTTTAATTCGGGATCGTGTCCCCAAACGACCGGTGTTGCCATGACGACCGGATTTCCCTGGATTCCGCTTCGCTCCATCCAGACTACGATTCTTTATTGTCAAGGGTTGGCAAGGTTGCATAAAAAATTTCTTGTTTTTTATGATAGGCTTTCAGGGGTAAGGCACTAACTGAAGTTTCCCATAAAAGCACTACGCCGCCATCTTCAGCAACATGGTTATACAGACCTCGTAATTGGACATTGTATTCTGAAATAATGCGACAGTAAGATGCTGTAAATTCATATATTTACAGTTTTTGGCTACCACCATACAAAATTGGACACCAGGCACAAAAACACGCAGTTGTTATTTGCTAAAAACAATAATTCCAAACAGTTATAGGATGCAGGTCTCGACAAATCAAGAAAATGACAGTTTTACTGTTGTCGAGGTCTGGATATACCATCTTGCATCCCTGCTTTGGGCTATCTTTGGCTATGTCTCAAT
>DYDK01000137.1 GCA_020717935.1 Desulfocapsa sp. | reverse complement strand
TATCAAGATATTATGAGCGCTTTCAGCAATTACTGTGCCACGGATTCAGGATGTTGTTTACGAGGTCTGTATTTAATACACACCGAGCAGGTTGAGGCCCAGCAGCAGGAGTCCGGCACAGGCAATGCGCTTAACAACGGTCGGGCTGACTTTCTTGGCAATCATAGGGCCGATATAGCCACCGATGATGGCTGCGGGAAACATGGCCAAAAAGAGTACCAAATCGAAGTTGCCAAACTGCATGTGGCGAACACTGCCCATGGCAGTATTGAAGAAAATGGCCAGCAACGAACTTCCAACAACAATGTACATAGGAAGTCGCATTCCCACAGTCATCAACGGCACCATGAAAGGCCCGCCACCAAACCCAAACATGGACGAGATAATAGATATTAAAAATCCACCAATACAACCCACCCACATATTGACCTCAAATTCCTGACCCCAAAAATCTACTTTCATAATGGATTCCTCCAGATAGGTTGCTAAATTAGCCTTTTGCCTTGGCAGCTTCTTCCGCCCGTTTCTTGAATTCTTTCAAGATCGCCTGTTCTTTCTTGTTATTAGCAAGATAGCCAGGAGTTGTCTGCCAGAACATGAGGGCCGCCAAGATGAGAAGGATCCAGCCAAAGATAAATTTGAATTGGTCGAGGGTAATCATCTCGGTCAATTTTGGGCCGATAAAGGCACCTACCAGCATGGCGCAGCCGATACCAATACCCAGTTTCCAGTTAATGAATTTCACTTTGTTGTAGTTCATGATACCCGTTGCCTGGGCAAAAAGAACGGTGGGCATAACCGTACCGGCAACAATAGTATGTGGCAGAGGGAAGAGAGAAACCAGGATGGGATTGAGAATAAAACCACCACCTGCGCCCATGAGGATACCAAAAATGGAGATGGCCAGACAGAGCAGGAAGGGCCAGACCAAGTTGATGCTGGTGCCGGCGTTTTTCAAATAAACGGTAGGAAAGGCGATTTTGTTCTCAAAAGAGAGCACTTCACTTTTCACCTTCTTGGCGGTGTCCTTTTCTCCGGTGACCGCGGTGACAGTGACATTATATTTTCCCGGAGCCTGACTGGCAGGAAGATTAAGCTTCGCAGAATAGCTTCCATCTTCCTGAACCTCGACTGTGGCGCCTAATAATTTACCGACACTGCGGAAGCGCCCCTTGGCCAGCTTCATTGATTCACTTTTGACTGCCTTTTCATCCATTTCCGGAAGCAGGGTGCCCCGAGAACCAATAATACTGGCCATAATGGTGGCCTGATAGTTTTCAATCTTGACCTTGGCAGGGGCGCTGTAAGCGGCATCAGCCCCGATTTGCTTCAAGACTTCAGAATATTTCCATTTGCTACCCTCGGCCTTGGCCTTGGCAAGATCATCGGCCTTATTCTTGGGAACAAAGATTTTATAGAAGGCCGGCATATCCTTGGTAATATAAAATTTATAAGGAATCTTGCCGGTCTTTTCGTCTTTTTTGCTGTCAAAACGATTGGCTCGTACTTTTTTGTCTGCTGAGAAAACTTCGACGAATACCTGCGAACCGGCCTGAGCCTTACCCGTAACAAGAATATCCCCGCCATCATTCAGAGAGGTTTTATCGATGTTGATGGTTGGAGCACTTGCAGCAGGGGCTACGGGCTCTTCGGCTCGTATCTGGGGGCAAAAAGCAAGGTCATCGCCAAGGCGAGGGCCGGCAATATACGAAAGCTGATATTCATATCATCCACCTCCTGTTTGAAATGAGAACGGCTTGGAATAAAGACGGTATCTTGTGAATTTTCATGCGCTGTACCATTTTGCCTCCTTTCATGATTTATCTGATCCGCACCAACGGTTTGATTGTAACGAAAATTAAGAACAGGATTTTCTTCAACAAAAAATTATATTCGACATTATTATCATCATTAAGCAAGATTGAAGCCAGTTCTATTTATTTCTATAACATTTTGCTATTTCACTGAAATATAAGTATATTTCGTATAAAATGGACAACGGTCAAGCATGAATACAAGGAAAGTATGCAACAAAAACCATGCACCGCCATTTTTTTGTTGCATGAAACTCATAGAACAGAATCAAAAACAGCACAATGTGCCAGCCCATTAGAGGGGGCCGTTAAGAAATAACTTGTTCGTTTTATCCATTTCTTTACACCCTGTTACGCCCCGCAGGCACCCCGAAGAAAAAGTGCCCTTGGGGTAAGGGTAAAGTCCCCGGGGGATGCCGTTCATGAACCTAAAAAATCCAAGTTCTTTTTGAAGTCTTCGTTTACCTGTACGACGGCTTAGGGACTCGGAAAATACCAATATACCATCTTGCTTCCCGTCTTTGAGTCATCTTTAACCGCACCTCAATCGTAAAATCCTCGTCGTAGCGCAACTACATCTGCGGTTTTACTCAATCGGTGCGGCTAAATCTGACCCAAATCCAGTCGCAATTCAGGTACATTGGTAATTTCCGAGTCCCTTACAGCAACGCTCCGATTTTTGTATTTCCCACATACTCACGGCTCTCAAAACCGGTCATGGTTGTCATTTTTTTGGTCAGTTCACCAATGGTTTTCAGGTTTCTGATGATGGTCTGCACATCAACGACCAGATTTGGTGATTCGACATCCTCTTCCAATAACTGTGCCGTTCCCAGAGCGGCAAAAAGGGGAGAGTTGATTTCATGGGCGACGGTGCCGGCCAGTTCCACGACCCCTTGCAGTTTGACCCGCTCCAGATGTTCCTGGGCCAATTGTCGTTTGGCCGTAATATCACGAATAACCTCAATCACAAACTCAACCTCTCCGGCATCATTCAGCATGGGAGAGGCGGTGCGTTCAACCCAGTGCGGGCCATCGTCCTTGATCAGTTGATGCTCATAACTGGCAGTTTGCCCTGTTTTCAACACCTGTTCCACTGGACACTTTTCACCGGTACAATGGTGGCCCTGCCACAAACTGTGATAGTCGGCTCCCAGCAGTTCATTCTCCTCCTTCCCCATGGCTGCAATAAAAACACGATTTGCCAACACCAGATGCTGCTGGCGATCCACCACCACAAGCTGAGGGCGGATACAGTTGAGAATGTTGGCGACAAAGCGCTCACTCTCCTCCACCTGATTAAAAAGGAGAGTGATTTTCTGATAGGTACGGGCATTCTGAATAGCACTACCGCCGATCTCGGCAATGGTAGCGGCAAAACTGGTCTCACTGCTGGTGAAACAATGATGCACATCAGAAAGGATGCGGATAATGCCGATAACCTCCCCTTTCACCTTAATGGGCACGGCCAGCAGGGATTTTATCCCCTCTTTCTCCATATTATCTTTGTATTGCACCCGTTCATCGCGGCTGACATCGTAGATGGAGACC
This sequence comes from Desulfocapsa sp., assembly GCA_020717935.1. GTDB lineage: Bacteria > Desulfobacterota > Desulfobulbia > Desulfobulbales > Desulfocapsaceae > UBA2270. The sequence continues at coordinate 1,530 of DYDK01000137.1, read as the reverse complement.
GGCGCGCCGGTGAGGGCGACAGCGATGTTACGCTCGCCTTCAATCTGACCCCGTTGCTGATATTCTTCAGAGATGCCGTGGGCGGCAACCAGTTCCAGTTGATTGGTTTCCGGTCGTAATAGGCGGATGGTGCAGGCCTTGCAACCCATGCTGCGGGGCAGTCGTTCCACCATGGTTTGCAGTACCGAATCCAGGTTCAGGGTGGAATTGACCAGAGTGGAGATATCTTGTACCTCCTTCATGAAGTCGATTTGATTTTCCATCTCCTTGAACATCCGGCCGTTGGAGATGGCAATGCCCACCTGTTCGGCCAAGGCCATGGAAAAAGAGATCTCCTCGTCGGTGAAGATTCGGTTGCTGCGGGTAAGCAGACGAAGGATGCCGATGACCGAGTTTTGAAAGAGAATCGGCAGGGTGAGGACACTCTTGATCCCTTCTTGGCTTGCCAGGCCGCGATCACTGAAATGGGTGTCCTTGTCCACATCGGTCTTGGCCACCGGGTAGCCGGAATTGATCATGGCCATGGTCTCTTCGGTATCGATATTGCTCCGTGAGAGGTACTCCATGGACAGGCCGTGGGCGGCGCCCATGACAAAGGTGTTGGTCGAGGGGTCAAGGAGGCGGATGGTGGCAGCGTCAATGTCCAGTAGGCTGGGCAGCTCACGGACAATGGTATCCATCACCTGCTGGTGATCGAGTACCATGCTGATCAGCTTGGTCACCTTTTGAAAGACCTTGAGATATTTCAGTTCGTTGGCTGGTTCCATTTTGTTGAGACTGAAGGCTGAAGGTAGAGGGCTGAAGGCTGAAGAAATATTTCCTTCAGCCTTCAGTCTTCAGCCATTTCTCTTTACGCCTTTCTAATATTGGTCTTGATGTACTTCAAGGGTGGAGTTCCCGTCCATTTACAGGCCACATTAGGCGGCATCAGGACATTGGTATTGAACCCTTTGAACTGTGGATATTTGGGATCTCCCTCCAAGCCGTATTTATGGCCAAAACCACCGGCAGCAGCCAAGACGCCCTAGCGGATATCCCAGGTGACAAAGGCCTTGGCTCGAACCTCGGCCCAGGGAGAAGTAATAACGATGTCATCACCGGTGACAATACCGAAATTCTTGGCATCAACAAAATTGATCCACACCGGATTGGTTCCGCATTGTTTCATCAGGGCCACATTCCAGAAGGTGCTGGTATGTTCATGTTCTATGACCCGGAAAAAGCCGGTAATCATCGGGAACTCCTTATCCGGCTCCAGTTCCGGCCAGTCGGCCCATGGCTCTTTGTAGTCGGGGAGGCCATCGACCCCGTTTTCCTCGGCCAGGGGATTCATAAAATTGTACTTGCCGGTCTTGGTACTGCCGGAAGAGCCATAACCAGCCGGGGGATTCATGGAGCCCCAGGCCTTGTATTTGTAAAACTCCTGTTGATGGGTGATGTGATAGCCCACCTTACGAAGGTCTTCGAGACTAATCTCAGACTTCCTGATCCGGATGGGTAATTTCCTGAAAAACCGGAATCGCCGATTGC
>DYDK01000136.1 GCA_020717935.1 Desulfocapsa sp. | reverse complement strand
AAGACGGTTGAGCAATCCGACCGGACCGCAAAGCGCTTGTTTGTCGTTGAGGCAATCGAGCTGGGTGCAGGGAAATCAGATTTGGCCATGGCATTAGCAATAAGTCGCCAGACTATCCATAACTGGATGGAAACAAAAGAACATTTTGGCATTGAAGGCTTAACTCAAGGATATAATTCTGGTCAAAGCAAGAGTCGTCGCAAGCAACGAGAGATCCATCAAGAGAAACTTGTCTGCGGCAACAAGTCGGCACTGGTAGCTGCAATCCGCGCTAAAGATCGTCAGGATCATGAGTCCAGGCAACTGAAATTCGATTTCACCTTTGCAGAAGGGAATGAGTTACCGATAACATCGGAAGAACAAGCATTTGCCGAGGAGCACGATTGGGAGAAAACACGCTATGCCGCAATAAAAGGGGTCAAATAAAAGGGGTCAAATAAAAGGAATAAAAGGGGTCAGATCCCAATTGTCGTATGAAATCATTAAATGTTAGCGGCTGTGTCAGTTATACGCTATGCGAAAATCGCTGTTTAAAATAAAATAGGTTAGTATGCACAGACTACAGGGCGACACAGTTCACTGCAACATTGAATTTCGCTCTGACCCCTTTTATTTGACCCCTTTTATTTCATAACGAAGAGTTTGGGCGAAAAGATCATTTTGCAAGAGGCTCGCATTTATGCCAGTTAATGAATATGGTGTCTCCACTTTTTTAGTTGATTATTGGCGGGGTTAGAACTGTAATTCATCGCCTCGCCGCTGCTGGTCGGGGGTGTGATCCCGGGAAAAAATGCGCCCCCTTTTTCCCCTAAAAAATATTACTCTCTCTGTTTTTCCCGCTTGCCCTGCACCTTGATATAAATGGCGATCAGCGCGGCCGAAACAGCAATGACCCCATACAGGGCCTGATGCGAATAATGGAGAATCAACTCCTGATTGTGGCCGATAAAATAGCCCATCCAGGTGAGGATGGTTACCCATATTCCGGCCCCGAGCAGGGTGTACAGGGAAAACTTCAGATGGTTCATGCTCGCCAGTCCGGCGGGCAGGGAGATGAGATGCCGAACCACCGGCAGGAGCCGTCCGATAAAGGTGGATATCTCGCCATGTTTGAGAAAAAAGGTCTCAACGCGCATGAATTTTTCCTCGCTGATCCACACGAATCGGCCATACTTGAGGATAAGGGGCCGTCCCAGATAGCGGGCGGCAAAATAATTGACATAGGCCCCAAACAAACTCCCAAAGGTGCCGCAGAGGATGGCGATCCAGATATTCATCTGTCCGGCCTGGGCCAGATAGCCAGCCGGCGGCATGACGATTTCACTGGGGATGGGGATGATCGAGCTCTCCATGGCCATCAACAAAAAAATACCGGGATAGCCCATGGCCCCGATGCTCTCCACCAACCACGACATCATTTCATGCATCTGCTTCCCTCGTTTGCTGACCTTTGGCCAGATAGGTAAAGGTTAAAGAGTTCGCCAGCAGATCAATTCGAGCCTCGCCGCCGTGAGTCAGGGCCCCAAAGAGGATTTCGTCGGTGAGGACATCGCCAATCTCGGCCATGATCAACCGCCTGAGGGGCCTGGCCCCGTAATCAGGGTCATAGCCCTTGGAGGCCAGCCAGGCACGGGCGGCGGAACTCAGGGTGATGGACACCTTGCGCTGTGCCAGTTGCCCCTGAAGTTCCACGATCATCTTGTCCACAACCCGTGCCATCGATTCCCCGCTCAAAGCGGTAAAGGAGACAATCGCATCTAGGCGGTTGCGGAATTCCGGTGCAAACAGGTCTTTGATCGCCTTGTGATCCCGCCCCTTTTTATCCGCCATAAAGCCAATGGGGGTCGTGTTCATCTCGCGGGCCCCATTGGTGGTCATAATCAGGATGACATGACGGAAATCGGCCTTTCGTCCTGAATTATCGGTCAGAGTGGCATGATCCATGACTTGCAGAAGGATGGAAAAAATGTCCGCATGGGCCTTTTCAATCTCATCAAGGAGCAGCACCGCATGGGGATGCTTGCGGATGGCCTCGGTAAGCAGACCGCCCTGATCAAAGCCCACATAGCCAGGTGGCGCCCCGATGAGACGGGCGACCGCATGTTTTTCCATGTATTCGCTCATGTCAAAGCGTTCAAAATGGATGGCAAGAGACTGGGCCAGCTGGCGGGCGAGCTCAGTCTTGCCCACACCGGTGGGGCCGGCAAAAAGAAAACAACCGGTGGGTGACTGCGGATGGCCCAGACCGGCCTTGGCCCTTTTCACCGCCCCCACCACCGTGTCAATGGCCGCATCCTGACCATAAATCAGGCCTTTCATGGTGGCGGCCAGCTCTTTTAAGGAGCCAAGCTCGGCGCTGGCCAAGGCCTGGGTCGGCACTCGGGCCATTCGTGATACCACCGCCTCCACATCCCGCACCGTCACAATTCTCCCGTTTTTACCAGCGAGACGGAAAGAAGAGCCGACTTCGTCGAGGACATCAATGGCCTTGTCCGGCAGAAAACGGTCATTGATATGGCGGTCAGCCAATTCAGCCGTGGCCTTGATAGCCGCCCCCGAATATCTGATCTGGTGATGCTGTTCATATCTCCCCTGCAAACCTTGCAGAATCAGGCGGGTCTCTTCGACGCTGGGCTCTTCAACCACGATCTTCTGAAAGCGACGGGACAAGGCCCTGTCTTTTTCGATATGATTTTTGTACTCCTCATGGGTGGTGGAACCGATACAGCGAAGCCGACCCGATTGCAGGGCGGGCTTGAGCAGATTAGAGGCATCCATGGAACCACCACTGGTGGCTCCGGCCCCAACAATAGTGTGGATTTCATCAATAAAAAGGATAGCGTTTTTTTTGCGTTCCACCGCCTCGATGACTCCCTTGATCCGTTTTTCAAAGTCACCCCGATATTTGGTGCCTGCCACCAGGGTTCCCATGTCGAGGAGATGGATTTCACTGTCCTGCAAGATGTCCGGCACCATGGCCTTGTCACCGTTTGTGCGGCACAGGGTGTCATTGTATATCCGTAAAGCCAGACCTTCGGCAATGGCGGTTTTGCCCACACCAGGCTCACCCACCAGCAGGGGGTTGTTCTTTTTGCGGCGGCACAGCACCTGCATCATGCGGCTCAACTCTTCACTACGGCCAATGAGGGGATCGAGCAGCCCGTCCGCGGCCCGACGGTTGAGATTGATGGTGAACTCCTGCAAAACCTTTTCGTCTCTTTCCTGCTCCCGGCCTTTGGCTTCTGCTTCCGACCCCTCAGGCGGCCGCGGCAAGGGCTCTTTCTGCAAAATACATCTATTTGTGGCCGGCAGGCCGTGGGAGATGTATTCGATCACGGCCAGTCGGCCCACGCCTTCCGTACCCAGAAAATAGACGGCGTGGGATTCAGCCTCGGAAAAAAGGGCGGCCAGAACATCGCCACTGTCAACTTCGCCCTTGCCGCAACTCTGGACATGAGAAACTGCCCGTTGCAAGACCCGATTGAAGGCCATGGTTTGGGCCGGTTCGGTGGGGCGGGCAGACCCGATGGTGGGGAGTTCGCTTGCAAAAAACGATTCTAATCGCTGCTTCAAGTGGTCGATGGAACCACCGCACTGGCTAATAATATGGGTGCCCAGATCGTCATGGAGCAGGCCGTAGAGCAGGTGCTCAACGGTGACGAACTCATGGCGGTACGACTTGGCTTCACGGATGGCCCTGATCAGGGCTGTTTCTAAGGGCTTGCTCAACATCTTTTTTCACCGTTCCTGCATCTATAGAGTATCATTAAACTTTTTCCATCGAACATCGCAGAGGAAAACCATTATTACGGGCCTGATGATGCACCTGCTCAATCTTGGTCTCGCAGATCTCGCGGGTATAGACTCCGGCCACCCCGACCCCCTGCTGATGCACGGCCAGCATGATGGTGGTGGCTTGAGAGGTTGATTTGCCAAAAATATTCTCCAGAATGGCAACCACAAATTCCATGGAGGTGTAATCATCGTTGTGGAGCAGGGCCTTGTAGAGTGAAGGCTCCCGAATTTCCTCGCGGTCACGGGTGGCAATTCCGCCCTGCTGTTCTTCTTTATTGTCGCTCATGGCAGGACACACCAGGTTATGGTTATTGCGTGGCCTCGGTTCATCGCTTTTTTCCCGCAAACAAGGAAAAAAAGAGCTCTTCCACGATTAATGAGGGTGGCAGAGTTGACCCCTTGAGCTGGTACTCGGCCCGTAATAATAACGACGACCACTCCTTTAATACCGAACAGGAAAATTCTTCGGCCTTCTGAAATCCCTTGTACAGGGCAAAGGGATGACCGTTTAACGACTCCACCCCGGGCCACTCCTCTTTGAGAGCAGGCAGGTAGCTTTTCTGAAAGAAGTCGGCCTGCATCCCCCGCTGCCAGGACGGATGGGCCTGTAACTGCATGGAGCGAAACAGCAGGAGCTTACGGATAAAATTACGCATGGTGGCGAGAATGGCAAGGACATGGATGCCATTTTCCAGCAGACGGCCAAGAATGAGCAGGGTGGGAGCGACCTGCCAGTTGCCAAAGGCCTCGGTGAGTTCAAAGAGGGCATCTTCGCGAGTGCGGGCCGTCATGGTTTCAATATCAGCTCCCGTAATCAGGGGACGGTCATCGACGAAGAGGGCCAGCTTTTCCAGCTCCATGACCACCGCCACCGGATGAAATCCCACTCGTTCACAGAGCATGTCCACCGTCCGTGGTTCCATCGTTTTTTGACAGGAGTTCAGAGTCTTTTTGACCATCTCCAGCAAGACCTCTTTTTGTACCTTCTTGGCCGCCGTTGAACTGCTTTTGGCATCAACCGAGCAATCAACAATCAGGCCATTTTTCTTGATAAACAGAAAGAGGGCCTTTCGTTTATCAAGGGTATCGGCGCTGAGCAGGAG
>DYDK01000135.1 GCA_020717935.1 Desulfocapsa sp. | reverse complement strand
ATAACCATATGGAACATCAAAGATTATTTGTTTCCGTTCAAACACTAGCTACAAAAAGGAGCTATAAAAATGAAAATCCACTGGTTGCAACATGTTGATTTTGAAGGACTGGGCAGCATGGAGAGCTGGTCCCGGAAGAAAGGGTTCGATTTGACCTGTACCCGCCTTTTTGCCGACGACCCTTTGCCAGCATTGGAGGAATTTGACTTGCTCATTGTTATGGGTGGGCCCATGGGCGTTCTTGACGAGGGGCAATATCCCTGGCTCCAACAGGAAAAAAACTTTTTACAGAAGGTCATTGCCGCGGGCAAGCCGGTTTTGGGAATATGCTTGGGAGCACAGCTTCTGGCCGATGTCCTGGGGGCGAAGGTTTTTCCCAATAAAGAAAAGGAGATCGGCTGGTTTCCGGTTTTGCGGGCCGATGTTGTCCCTGATGGTTCCAAGCTTCCCGAACAATTGACAAACATTCTGCCCAGCTCACAGACAGTATTTCACTGGCACGGAGACACCTTTTCCCTCCCGGAAGAGGCAGTACGACTCTACTCCAGCGAAGCCTGTGCCAACCAGGCCTTTGTTTATAATGAGCGGGTTATTGCTCTCCAATTTCATCTGGAAACCACCCCAGAGAGCATTACCGCCTTGATCGAAAACTGTCGGGCTGAGCTTATGCCCGCGACTTGGATTCAGCAAGAGGGGGAAATACTTGCCGCCAGCAAGCAAGACCGCCTGGCAGAGATCAATAGCTGGATGAGCGCCTTTCTGGAGTATCTTACCCTGCAAGTTTGAATCATATGAGTTCTTTGCTTGACCACCTCGCTATGGGCTTCGCGGGCAATACCAAACGACGAATTTTCTGTTGCCCCGCCAGATTGAGATGGATAGTGAAAATGCCCTCTTATCCTCACCAGCTCTTCACGCCCTTGCCAATAAGAACCAATAGATAAAAAAAGCCAGCCAACATGACAATGGCAGCCCCGCTGGGGAGATCGAGATCATAGCTCAGAGACAGGCCGCCAGCCACTGAAGCCATCCCGAGCAGGGTGGCGCCAAGCATCATCTGCCAGAGACGGTGGCTGAAATGGGAGGCAGTGGCCGCCGGCAGAGTAAAAAGGGCGATAACCATGACAATGCCCACCACCCGCACCATGAGGACAATGGTCAGGGCTGTCAGGCAGAGCAGAAGCAGGGTATAGAGTTCGGTATTGATCCCGCGCAGACGGGCGAATTCCTCATCAAAACAAACGGCGATCATCCGATTATAACTGAAAAGTCCAAGGCCGATGACAATGATGTCGAGGACGGCAATGGTCAGCAGGTCGTGACCGGTAATCATCAGGATATTGCCGAAAAGATAGCTCATGGGGTCAATATAACCCGGAGTCTTGGCAATAAAGATGATTCCGGCAGCCATGCCCAACACCCAAATGGCACCGATCACCGAATCCACCCGTTCGCGTGAACGCAGATGGACAAGACCGATAATAAGAGCAGCCGCAATGGCGGTGACAATGGCCCCCAGCATCGGGGTCAGCCAAGTCAGTCCAAAATGAACCTGACAGTAAAGAGCCCCTCCAATGCCCCCCAGCACACAGTGGGCAATGGCCCCGGCCAGATAGGTCATTCGTCTGGCCACCACGAACGAACCGATAATACCAAAGGCCGGAGCAGCCAGCAGGCCGGCAAACAGGGCATAGCGAAGAAAAACCATGTCGGGGTCGATGAGGGCCTTAACGAATGTCAGCATGGGAGTGCCCCTGTTCTGAACAGCAGTGATCGTGCCGTACCATACGAATATCTCCACCGTACATTTCACGAATAAGCTCGCCGGTAAGCTCAGAAGTCGGATGAACCCTGACCTGACGATTAACACAAAACACCCGGCTTACCACCTGGGAGACAAAACCGAGGTCATGGGAGACAGTGAGAACCGTGACTTTACTGGCCAATCGCTTCAAGATCTCAAAAAATTGCAGTTCAACCGCCGGATCAACATTAGCGGTAGGTTCATCGAGAAGCAGAATCTCTGGTTCGCAGGCCAGGGCCCGAGCTATGAGGATGCGCTGTCGTTGGCCACCTGAGAGGCTGTTAAATGAGCGGGAGGCCAGACCGTCAACAGCCAGCTCGGCCATAGACTGCATGGCAATCTGCCGATCATCATCACCATATCGTCCCCATCGAATGGAGTGTACCCGACCCATGAGCACCACATCAAGGGCCGATACCGGAAAAGAAGGGTCATATTGCAGATGTTGCGGCATATAACCTATCTTTGATCGTGCCTGTTGCGGGCTCATTCCCAACACCTGAATGGTGCCCTGCTGGGGCCGAAGCAATCCAAGAATCACTTTGAGCAAGGTCGATTTACCGCCCCCATTGGGCCCTACCATGGCCACCGCATCAAGTTTCTGAATAGCAAAGGAGACATCGGTAAGGATAGGTACCTCTCCATAGGAGAACGAGACCTGATCGCACTGGATGACCGGCGTTTTTAGGGGCATTACGGGTATGGGGAATGGCTGTGTTTTCAAAGCGCCTTTTCAGTTCAATGGAGGAAGGATTTCTTAACAGTATCGTTTATCTATTCCCTTTCTTCGTTTTTTTCAATGGGAACTCTGGAGAATTGTCCTGAATGGTTCACAGAGATTTTCTTGACTTGTTGGCTCCATGCCTTATAACTCTTTGAGATAGAAGCAAGGACGAATCATTCCCCACCTAAAAGGAGACAGCAGCATGGAACGGAAAGATGTGGAAAAATTAGTGCAAAAAGTCCAGCAACAACGAGATGAGCTGGTTTTGAAGATGCATCTGGCCAAGGCTGAAGCAAAAGAAGAATGGGCAAATGCCGAGAAAAAATGGGAGCATTTGAAGGCCAAGACCCCAGGACTGGCCCGCGAGAGCGGTGACAGCCTGAAAGATCTGGGGGCCGCCGTCAAACTGGTGGGCGACGAGATATTGCACAGCTACGAGCGGATCAAGAAAATCCTTGCGAAATAGTTGCGAATTTCATCCTTTATCCTTGCTGAAGCCCTTGCATATACTCCCCAAAAATGGGTCATAAACAGCTCACACTCCTGATGCCTGCTGGCTATTCACCGGAAGAGCTGTCGGCACACATTGCCAGCCGCGAGGGGATTTCCGATTTTTCGGTGCAGATCGTCAGTAAAAGTCTGGATGCGAGAAAAAAGGCCGCTATCCATTGGGTGATGAATGTTGTGATCGTCTCTCCTGAAATCACAGGAGAGACGGCTCCGGCTCCGCCCTGCTTGCAAATTCCCCATCGCCCGAGAAAGGAAAAAGCCCTGGTCGTGGGCAGTGGCCCGGCTGGTTTTTTTGCGGCCTTTGTCCTTCAGCAGGCCGGTTTTGCCACGACGATCATTGAGCGAGGGGTCGATGTTGATAAGCGGGAAGCCGGAATCAAGGCCTTTGAGCAGAACGGCGTGTTTCAGCCGACCGCTAATTATGCGTTTGGCGAAGGTGGAGCCGGAACCTTCTCCGATGGCAAGTTGACGGCGCGAACAAAAAACATCTCTTTAGAAAAAAATTTTATTCTCGAGAGCTATATTCAGGCCGGCGCCCCTTCTGAGATCCGTTATCTGGCCCATCCCCATCTTGGCAGCGACAATCTGAAAGATATTGTCAGAAACCTGCGCCACGAGTTCATCCGCATAGGTGGCACCGTCTGTTTTGAGACCCTGCTGCTTGATCTGGAAACGAAAAATGGCAAGGTACTCGGAGCAATGACCAATAACGGGGCGATAGAGGCCGATTCCGTCGTCCTTGCCCCCGGGCATGCAGCCCATGAAACCTCACGAATGCTGATGGCCAGAGGAGTGAGCTTCCGGCCCAAGAATTTTGCCCTTGGCTGTCGAGTAGAACACCCGCAAGCCCTGATCAATCAGGCCCAATGGGGCAGAGAAAAGCTCCCAGGGGTGAAGGCCGCTGAATATCGTTTGAGTTCCAAAGGTGATGGCAAGCTGCCGGTGTATACATTCTGCATGTGCCCAGGCGGCGTGGTCGTTCCTGCCACCGCCTATGCTGATACCAACATCGTCAATGGCATGAGCCTCTATCAGCGGGATGGAACCTTTGCCAATGCCGCTTGTGTGACCGGAGTTGATCTGCAACAGCTTTTAGGCTGCGACCTGACCGCCCTTGAATCCCTTGACTGGCTGAGTCAACTTGAACAGGATTTTTTTCATTATGGGAACGGCTATCACGCCCCCTTCTGCCGAATCTCTGACTTTATTTCTGGCCAAGCATCAATACACACCGCCCCATCCAGCTACCCTCTGGGCGTGATCGCCGCCCCCTTGTGGGATTTGTTACCACCCGCCATCAGCCTTTCTCTGCGTGAGGGGCTGAAAGACTTCTGCCGGAAAATAAAAGGCTTCGAGACCGGCATCATCATGGGTCTGGAGAGCAAAACCTCTTCCCCTATCCAGGTGCTGCGTGAGCCAAGCGGCTTATGCCATGGCTTTTCCAATCTCTATCTGGTTGGCGAAGGCAGTGGCTACAGCGGCGGCATCATCTCCAGTGGCAGCAATGGCATCAAGGCCGCGATGCATATTGCCACCAATTCGTGACTGTCTTTTGCACTGATACCACCATATGCCCTAGATCAGCCCTATTTCCTCTTTTTCTCTTCCAGCTGTTCTCTTTCTTCCTGTTCGCCCTGCTCGGTTTGCCAATCCTTCTCAGGAAACACCTGTTGAAAGATATCAATAAAGGTGAATTGCTCGTCGCCAGCCCAATTTTTCATCGCAATAATATGTCTCATCTTGAGTCCACCTTGCAATGCCTCAATACCATCCGTATAAAAATGAATCGGCATGCTTTCAATCGGCGAGATCGGTTTTCTTAGATTTTCATGCATCTGCCGATGAAACTGAGAGAGTTTTTCTTCTCTCGTAATCTGTCCATGCCCCACAAATAATGCTGGACACCGGGAGATTTTTTATGTAT
>DYDK01000134.1 GCA_020717935.1 Desulfocapsa sp. | reverse complement strand
CCCCAGGAACTACCATGGATAGGCGGAGCAAAATTGAATATGCAGTTCAACTGATATGAAAACATTAAATGTTAGCGGCTGTGTCGGTTATACGCGATGCGAAAATCGCTGTTTAAACTATACACTGTGCCTTTCCTGATTAATCAGGTACACATTAGCGACAGGTGAGTGAACATGGATCAGATAGCGATTGCGTTAACAGGTGCCACGGCTATTTGGTTGAGCCAGGATGAACGGGCAGAATGGCGGAAATGGGCCTGTATTTTTGGTTTGTGCGGACAGCCGTTCTGGTTTTACTCGGCCTGGATGGCCCAGCAATGGGGCATCTTTGCCTTGAGTTTTCTCTACACCCTGGCCTGGATGCGCGGATTTCGGTATCAATGGCTGGGAAACAAATCTGGCTTAGACCGGAAATAAGTTCAGATTTCCTGATCCTGACGGGTAATTTCACCCAATATTCGGAATTGGGAAATGCACATTTTTTATACAATTCGCCATATGATAAAATAGGGACAGCCCCCGATACTGCTGGGGACAGTCCCCATTTTATCCGATTGCCTCCCGAGGCGGGCACCAGAAAATGTGCCAACTCCAAGTGCGACCGGATCAGAAAATCTGAAATTCAACTTCTGGCTTTCAGTTGATGGGCATGGCCTGTCGTCCTTCGGAGACTCCACTTCGCTTCGCTTACCTGCCCATTCAACAGTCGTAACCAGAAGTTGTAACGGAAGCCCTCATGTCACACCAATCTGAACAAAAAAACGAAAGAGACTGGAGCATCATTGCAATGTGCCCAGCCAGCGAACACAATCGTTTGCCACTGTGTTCGCTGCCTGGTTGATGGCCGCTGTTGCGCCACGGGCATCCAACGACGCGACAGGCATTCGGGAGACCAGTTCTTTGCTGGCAACAAGCGCCTTGCTCTTGTTGTCAACAAAATGAAATCGCATCCTGACAATCCCGGTTGATGAACCATCGTCGGCCAGAAAATGTCCGAATTCAAGCAGGGTGCTTTCCAATACGAAATCAGCCTTTGACACGGACGAAGAGGGCAGAACGGCCGCAAAGAGACCGCTTTTGCCCAGGATTGCCTCAAGGATGGTCTGTATCGATTTGACCGGAGCGTCCCGCCAGCGACTGTAGGCATAGCTATGCTGACTTTGCCGGATATCGGTATAATAAATTTCCGTGCCAGTAAAAGCTGCGCTCCCGCGAACAGGCGCTATCTCGATGATGGTAGAACCTTTTTTTTCGTCGTGAACCGGATCATTCTGATTCCATCCGGGTTCCAGGGTATAGATATCCATTGGGGAAATGCTCTGGAAAAAACATCCGCTGGTCACGGCGCACAAGACCAACATCATCAGCGCCAATGTCCACCCGTATCTACTGCGCATCATACCCCTCCTCTCCTGGGCCAGGCTGCGGCTGTGATTGTTTGAAAAGCAGATCGCCGGGGCTGATCTCAATCTGCCGGGTTGTCCTTTGCAGATCGCCGACCAGAATATCCAGCTCAGAAAGCAACCTGTGAAACGACTCAAGATTCTGGCGAATCAGGTTGAGCATCTCGCGATCGGGATCCGCATATCCGTGTTCCAGATTCCTGGCCATCTTCTCCACCCCCAAGGCAGCCGACTCAACCTTGACAAAGGCCTGGGAAATTCCTTTTTCCATCACCATACTGCTGTCGACAAGATGCTGAAAGCCCTGCAACTGTAAGCGGATATCCGTGGTTAAGGCCTTCATCTCCGAGAGAATCTCCGCGACATTCTCCAAATTTTGATCACTCAGCAGCCGGTCAATCTTATCAAGGCCCCGGGCTAATTTTTGCGCCAGAATAGTGAGGGAATCATCGAGTCTGGCGAAGGTGGAAGGGGCGGATAGGATGACCGGAATTTTGCCGTTTCCCTTGAGTAAGGGGGCATCTTTGTGTCCGCCTGTCAACTCCACAAAGGCCAGACCGGTCATCCCGAATGACTTGAGGGTGGCTTTGGTGTCCACCTTGATCTGGGTGCCGTGCCGCAGTTTTAACAAAAGCTCCACTTCTTCGGAGTTGTCTGGATTCAACCTCATCCTTTCCACAATACCGACATCCACACCCCGGTATTTCACTGAGGCCTCGGCGCTTAAGCCGGAAACGGATTCGGTCATATAGACGAAATAATAGTCATGTTCCTGTTTGTAGCCATACTTCCCCAGCCAATAGACAAAGGTGATCAACCCGGCCAGCAGCAGGAGCACAAAGATCCCCACGAGAGTGTAATTAACTTTGCTTTCCATTCTGACTCCGTATCCTTCCCCGTTCCCCACCAAAGAAATCCCTGACAATGGGATGGGGATTGGCTCGCACCTCCGTCAGGGTGCCTTCCGCGATCACCTTTTTGTCACCCAACACCGCAAAACGATCAACTACCGTCCAGATGGAATCAAGGTCATGGGTAACCATGATCACCGTGAGACCCAGCAAATCCCGCAATTTAAGAATCAATTGATCAAATGCCTCGGCGCCAACCGGATCAAGGCCGGATGTCGGTTCATCAAGAAAAAGCAGTTGCGGATCCATGGCCAGGGCTCGCGCCAGAGATGCCCGCTTGACCATCCCGCCACTCAACTCGGCAGGATAGAGATCAGCGGCATGGGCGGGCAGGCCAACCATGTTGATTTTCATACGCACGATATCCTGAATCAGGTCATGAGGCAGATCGGTATACTCTTTCAGGGTGACCGCGATATTTTCGGCCACGGTCAGAGAAGAGTAGAGCGCCCCTGCCTGAAACAGCACCCCCCATTGGCGGCGCAGGAGCGCGGCTTCAGTGCGGCTGATCGTTGACAGCTGGTGCCCAAGAACGGTGATTTCCCCCTCCTGCGGGAAAAGCAGCATCACCATCTCTTTCATCAAGGTGGATTTTCCCGAACCACTCCCGCCAAGGAGCCCATAGATCTCCGCCTGACCGACCGTCAAGCTGATCCGGTCATGAATCAGGTTGCGGCCAAACCTGGTCACCACATCGGTGACGGTGATGACCGGGGCGTTCAAATGCCGAGCTCGGTAAAAAGGACTGAAAAGAGGGCGTCACAGGCAATCACCAGAAAAATGGCATTCACCACACTGATTGTTGTGTAACGGCCAATACTTTCTGTGCTTTTCGAGACCTGAAACCCGCGAAAGCAGGCGACAACGGCAATCAACCAGGCAAAGAACGGCCCTTTGAACAGGCCGATCCAGACATGCTTGACCTCAAGGGCTACCTGTAAGCGCCGAAGAAACTCACCATAGGAAAGATTGAGATGGATATTGGAGATGAACATCCCTGCCATAATGCCTATCATGTCGGCAAAAAAGATCAGCAAGGGCATGACGATCATCAGGGCCAGGATCCGTGGCTGCACCAGAAAATGCAAAGGATCAAATCCCATGATGCGCATGGCGTCAATCTCCTCGGTTATCTTCATCACCCCGATCTGGGCGGTATAGGACGAACCGGTACGGCCAGCCACGACAATAGCGGTAATCAGGGGCGCAAGCTCGCGGGTCACTGAGATGCTGATCATATCGACGATAAAGATATGGGCGCCGAATTTTTGTAACTGTACCGCCCCCTGGTAGGCGATCACCACCCCGATCAAAAAACTGGTCAGGGCGATAATGGGCATGGCCCGAACCCCTGCCTCTTCGATATTTTTGACAATCGCACTATACCGGATGGAGAGCGGGTGTCGTAAGGCCAGTAAAAAGATAATGAAATTCTCTCCAAGAAAAGAAAGAAAGGCCGTAAAGTCCGCCAGTGAAGAGGCTGTCATCTTGCCCAGACGCTGAAAGAAACGGAGAAGGCGCGAGGATAAAGCAGGCCTGGCAGCCACAAACTCAGGCATGTATTGCCTGAGCAACTGATACATCCGCTCATGGCTGGGGCTGGCGCCCACGATATCAAGGAGGCAGCCCTGCCGCTGAAGGCGGTCGTAATACCTGATAAAAAGCATCATTCCGGCGGAATCAATACGACCCAGCGCCGAAACATCCCATTGAATAACCGCCTTGCGGATATGCCGGACGAACTCGTCGAGTTTCCTGTCCATATCGGATAAACTTTCAAGAATCCAGTCACCCGAGCTGGTGATGAGAACCCGTCGCCTTTCGTCAATCTTGGGAGCGCCCTGTGTCTGAAGCCTCGCCTGTTCCTCTGCCGGGCCATTTGCCCCCTGTGCGGGATTGATATCAATAAATGTGATCTGACTTTTATGAGGAAAGGATGCATCCATCAGCTTGTTACCAACTATATGGAAGAGAGGGAAAAATGATGAAGAGTATACTTGATGGTCTCGTAGGTAAGCGAAGACTTCGAAACGACCAAAAAGCCTGTCATTTCGAGAGACAGCGAGAAATCTTGTTTCTCAACCACTGGATACTCTTAAGATTTCTCCGAGAAATATTCCTCGTCGAAATGACATTATGATAATCCGGTCGTTTCGGAGTCTTCGCTTACCTGCGAGACCATCGTATTTTAGTATATTGATTTCCAGTCTTTCCGTCAAGAACTCCCCATCTTAACGGGCGGGGCAGGGGAACCATAGCTTGCACCGCAACTTGAAGTTGTTTCAGGTTGATCGCCGACACTCAATAGCTGAAACAGCTGACGATAGTAACAGATTGGGTAGAATGACAAAAAGGAGAAAAACCGTATTGTTAACCTCACAAGAAAAGAGAATCTTTTTGAACGGTAGAGTATATTCTCTTGACGAGAGCCTTTTAATGGGTGATCCTGTTTTCTCGTGGCTGTGCCACGCCATCGACAAATCGTTACGCGCTGTTTATCCGTCGGGTGTTGAATGAAGTCGCTATTTTGTTTGTTTCTATTTTTACCAGTGATCGGAGAACTCTGGGAGAATGGAATGAAAAACCAATTATTTAAATCTGTTATATCAGACCTCGTAAACAACATGCCAAAAGCGTCATTTTTTTTGGACATTTGTTATTGGCTCTTCGCCGACCTCAACGA
>DYDK01000133.1 GCA_020717935.1 Desulfocapsa sp. | reverse complement strand
AGTACAGGATAGGTGCGTTTAAAAAACGGTAAAAAACACCAAAAACAACCATGTACTGTTGCGCTGTCAGTAAAAAATAAAATTAGCACCACAAGCATGTGAGCCTATGCACAAATCCCCTGCGTAAAACTCGACGAGAGGGGGTTTCCGTTCAGGCACAAGCTATGCATCGCCATTAAGGGGCCATAAAAAACAGCGTTTCATTTTTATTTTTTTTTACAGCCCCTTATGCCATTTGTGACATTGTCTCGTTATCGTTCTTTTTGACAACGACCAATGACCCCACTCTACAAGAAACTCGGATTAATGAAGAGCAGGGGCATAGTGAGTACGCGACACTCCACTGTGCAATCGAGACTGCTCCTGTCGATCCTTTCCTTGGCCTGCGAACCATATGCCTGTTAATCTCTCCTTCCATCCCCATTGTCAGGACTTCCGCATCAACAGCTGTCTTCTGCATCGCCGTACCACAACCCTCCTGCGTGAATGTCGGGTAACGACAGATACGAATCTCAGCATTCGCTTCGTCGATGATACAGAGATACAATGGCTCAACGAACACTACCGGCACAAAAACGGGCCAACCAATGTCCTGTCTTTTCCCTTTGCTGATGGAGCTGACAGCTCGCTTTCCCAAGTGCCGATCAAGGAACTGGGTGATATCGTTATCTCGGTGGACACCGCCTGGCGAGAAGCGAATGAATTCAAACAATCCCTGCATGAGCGGCTCACCTGGCTCATCACCCACGGTCTTCTGCACCTGCTCGGTTACGATCATGAACGCTCGGAGTCCGAGGCCATCCACATGCAGGATAAGGAACAAGAACTCCTCCATAAACTCCACCATTCCAGGAGCACCGCTATGACCCATCTTGCCATCAATGTCGATCACATCGCCACCATCCGTCAGGCTCGAGGCGGAATTGAGCCAGACCCCGTTGCCGCCGCTGCCATCTGTGAAATGGCCGGGGCATCTGGCATTGTCGTCCATCTGCGGGAAGACCGTCGCCATATTATCGACCGCGATGTGAGACTGCTCAGAGAAACAATCAAGACAAAACTGAATCTGGAAATGGGCGCCAATAAAGAGATTATTACGATCGCCCTTGCCATCAAGCCGGACATGATAACACTGGTTCCAGAAAAACGGCAGGAACTGACAACAGAAGGCGGACTGGATGTGGCAGCGCAAAAAAAATCCCTGGCCAAGACCATTGACAAGATGCGCAAGGCAGGGATTCCTGTATCACTCTTTATTGACCCTGACAGTCAACAAATTAAAACCGCCCAGGAAATCGGAGCCACATTTGTGGAGATTCATACTGGTCGATATTGTGATGCTGTGGGTGAAAAGGCCAGGGATCAAGAATTTCAGCTCATCGCCACCAGTGCCGATGAGGCCTATCAAATGGGCCTACGGGTCTGTGCCGGACACGGCCTCAACTACCAGACTACCGCCAGAATCGCCGGCCTCGACACCATTGAGGAGCTTTCCATAGGTCATGCCATCATTGCCCGAGCCGCCTTTACCGGACTAGATCGGGCCGTCCGCGATATGCTGGCAATCGTCCAAAAGGCAAGTAAACGCTACTGATTGCCAATCAAATTTTACGGGGGTCAAAGGCCTCCCTTAAGGCTTCGCCAATAAAAATCAACAATACCAAGGTGCCCACCAGCAGAATAAAGGTGGAAAGAGACAGCCACCAAGCGTCAATATTAGCCTTACCCTGAGCCAACAATTCACCAAGGCTGGGAGTGGCAGGCGGTACCCCCAGGCCAAGAAAATCAAGGCTGGTCAGGGCTAAAATTGAGGCCGACATCCGAAACGGGAGAAAAGTTATGACTGGTGTCATACCATTAGGCAGGAGATGTCGTACCATAATAGTAACATTGGAGACCCCGAGGGCTCTCGCCGCCTTGACAAATTCCATATTCCTCCCTTTCAAAAACTCGGCCCGCACATAATCTGAAAGTCCCATCCAACTAAACAGGGACAGCAGGATGAGGAGCAAGAAAATACTCGGTTTGAAAATTGAGGCGAAGATAATCAAGAGGTACAGTTCCGGCATGGCGCTCCAAACCTCGATAAATCGTTGAAAAAACAGATCAGTCCTGCCGCCGAAATAGCCCTGAATAGCTCCGCTGAAAATACCCACCACTGTGCCCACGAAGGTCAGGGCAAATCCAAAGAGCACGCTCAAACGAAAGCCATAAAGCAATCGAGCAAAAACATCCCGCCCCCGATCATCAGTCCCCAGAATATTCTCGGAAGTGGGAGGAGAAGGCACCGGCCCATCTATAGCCAGATTGATGGTGTTGAAACTGTGTTTGTTGAAAGGGAAGAATGCCCGGTTTCCATCACTGCTGATTCGTTCTAAGATATATGAATCTTTATAGTCAGCCTCGGTCTCAAAATCTCCACCAAAGACCTTCTCTGAATACTCGTGCAGCAAGGGGAAATAAGAGTCTCCATTATAAAGAATCAGGATAGGTACATCATTACTGATCAGCTCGGCCCCCAGACTCAACACAAAGAGGAAGCCAAAGAGCAATAGGCTCCAATACCCGCGCCGATTTCGCTTGAATCTCCGCCATCGTCGATACCCCAGAGACGATTCCCGGCGGCTGCGTCCAGAATCTTTCACCATATTCTGTCGCTCCTCATTGCTCAACGCTTTCAAAATTTATTCTCGGATCAACAAACAGATAACTGAGATCTGACAGCAGGCGAGAGACAAGACCAACAATGGTAAAAAAATACAATGTCCCCAGCACCACTGGGTAATCACGGTTCAACACCGATTGATAAGCCAGTAACCCCATTCCATCAAGTGAAAAGATTGTCTCGACGAGAAGACTGCCGGTAAAAAAGGAAGCGATGAAATAACCTGGAAACCCGGTAATAATCGGAATAATCGCATTTCTAAAGACATGTTTATACAAGACCTGCTGCTCACTTAAGCCTTTGGCACGGGCAGTCAGCACATATTGTTTACGAATTTCTTCAAGAAATGAATTTTTAGTGAGTATAGTCATTACCGCCAAACTGCCAACAGCGCTGGCAGTAATGGGCAACACCATGTGCCAGAGATAATCAGTAATTTTACCCAGCAGGCTCAATTGCGCCCAATTGTCAGATACCAGACCCCGCAAAGGGAAAATACTCCAGAAACTGCCACCCCCAAAGAGAACAATCAGGGCAATGGCCAACACAAATCCAGGGATGGCATAACCAATGAGAATAGCAGTGGTAGTGAAAATATCAAAACGAGAACCGTCACGAACCGCTTTGGCGATTCCTAAGGGAATGCAGGCTCCATAAACAATAAGAAAACTCCACAATCCCAGAGACATGGAAACCGGCATCCTGGAAATGACGAGTTGGGCCACACTGGTATGATAATAGTAGGACGAGCCGAAATCAAAAAACAGATAATCCTTCATCATCTGCAAAAAACGTTGCAAAGGAGGCTTGTCAAAACCATAGAGCACCTTCAACTGAGCAACCTTTGCCTGATCCAGACCGGAGTTTCCACGATACGACGATGACAAAGCAGCTCCCACCTCCCCACCTCCCTTTCCCTGCCCTTCAATCTGAGCAATCAATCGCTCAATCGGACCACCAGGGACGAACTGAGTCACCGCGAAAGTGATAAGCATCACCCCAAACAGGGTTGGAATCATCAGAGCTGTGCGTTTCAAGATATAATACAACATGTCTATTTTCTACAATGACACATGAAGAGATTGAAGTTCGTTAGAATTTTTCTTGTATTTTCATGTTCTTTATGTCTTTGTGCTGAGATATGATGCTCATGGGGCATATATACAATAAATTATTTCAAGATAAACCAGTTTCACGGTAGCCGTCAATCATGATCACCACTCAAGAAGATTTACAAGCCCTCATTCACAAGGCAAGAACCAGCGATGCCGTTGCCCTGGACACCGAATTTGTCTGGGAACGCACCTATTATCCCCGTTTGGGTCTGATTCAATTGGCACTCTCTGACGAAGAATGCTATCTCATTGACCCCTGTACTCTGACTGACCTCACACCTCTTGGAGAATTACTCGCAGATCCGGCTGTTGTCAAAATCCTGCATGATGCCCCACAGGATCTCATAATTCTCGCTCAAGCAACTGGCGTTTACCCCCATACTGTTTTTGACTCCAGATTGGCATCCGGATTTGCAGGACTTTCCTCTACCCTCTCTCTTAGTCATCTCACCAAAGAGCTCCTCAACATTGATCTCCCGAAAACTGAGACTCGTACCAATTGGCTGAAACGACCACTGGATCCCAAACAGATCGAATATGGACTGGATGATGTCCGCTATCTTCCTACCTTGCGCATCTTCATTCTGGCCCGCATCATCAATCAAACGGTTACAAACTGGCTTCATGAAGAACTTGCACGATATAATGATCCTGAATTTTACCAGCCACCAGCCGATGAAAATCGTTATCTGAAAATCAAGGGTGCTGGCAACTTAACTCGGCAGGGCTTGGCACTATTAAGAGAACTGGCAGGATGGCGGGAGCAGGAGGCACGAAAATGTAACCGTCCTCGTGGACACATCGTCAACGATCACGCTCTCCTCTACTTAGCCACAAAACAGCCACAAAGCCCAGAGGAAATGCAACAATGCAGGGAACTGACACGACACACCATTCACCAGTATGGTCAACAATTTATTATTCAGATAAAAAAGGGGATATCTCTACCTGAACACAATCACCCACCTTTACTTTGTTCCGCTAAACCAAATACAGCTGAAAAAGAAAAATTAAAATCCCTCCAAGAAAAGATCCTACTGAAAAGCAATCTTCTTGGCATTGATCCAAGCCTCATCGGCAATACTTCTGACCTGCGGGCCTTAATTCGTTTTCAACAGCAAGCCGACACATTTTACCCTAAAAGATTCGCCAGTGGCTGGCGGCAAACATTTTTAGCAGAAATACTTTAGAGCCTCTTGCAAAAGTCCAAAAAGCAATTTTTGGCATTTAATATGCTGAAATAATTAAACTTCATGGCATTTTCTGGTATTGTATTGTTTTGTACCACCAAAGCAAAACCGAGGAGAATGCCAATGAAGCTCAAAGAGAAGATATCA
>DYDK01000132.1 GCA_020717935.1 Desulfocapsa sp. | reverse complement strand
AGATTTGCTTGAATGTCAGGGTTGTTATCGTGAGTTGTTTGTCCATCAAGTCGAAGGCGAGTTACTCAAAGAGATAAGAGATACCAGCAATAAAGGTATGGCCATAGGAAGTGACAGGTTTAAAAAGGAAATAGAGACACTGACCGGAAGACGCCTGAAGTCAAAAAAGAGAGGGCGACCCAAGGGGTGGAGGAAAGGAGATTGTTAATTATACTCTGACCCCTTTTATTTTTGACCCCTTTTATTTCTTCAACTAAAATCTGTTCTGACCCATTTTTGTATCGAGTTTCCATGCCAACATGAAAACTCGATAGTTGTGTTTGTGGTTCGAAAGCAGTGTGAATGACAGGTGATATGCAGTTCGTTATGGTCGCTTTTTATTGGTAATTGCTGGTAAAAACATTGTCCAGGGGAATTGTCCTTGGAAATTTGCAGAAATTGTTTTGGCATTCTCCATAGTTACTGTACATGGCCCTGTCCCGGGGCAGTTGCTGTCGGACCACCCCTTAAAGAAATACTCGGGATCAGGGTTCGCTGTCAGGATGACGGAGGTATTGGGCAAGTAGGTTTCAGTGCAGTCCGTGCCGCAGTTAATTCCACCTGGCGAGCTGCTCACCGTTCCGGTTCCGCTGCCAGTTTTCACAACCGTTAGAATTGGTAGCACAAAGGTTGCTGTGCAGGTTTTATTGGCATCCATAATCACATCAATCGGACTGGTGGTTCCACTGCAATCACCGCCCCAACCAGTGAAGATGGAGTTGGTGTTGGCAGTTGCAGACACAGAAGCTGTTGAGCCAACCGCATAATTTCCAGCTCCTGTGACAATGCCGCTTCCATTTCCTTGTTTATTGATCGTAATGGTGTGCGCTGGTTCAAAGTTGGCATTACAGGTTTTATCGGCATCCATCACAACATCCATCGGGCTGGTGGTTCCGCTGCAATCACCACTCCAGCCAGTGAAGACGGAGCCTGTGGCGGCAGTGGCAGTGGCTGTTGCGGTTACACCATTCACATAATTGCTTCCAGCCCCTCCTACGGTGCCACTTCCCGAGCCACTTTGAGTAATTGTAAGTGTACGGTAAAGTTCAAAGTTCGCATTGCAGGTTTTATCGGCATCCATCACAACATCCACCGGGCTGGCGGTTCCGCTGCAATCACCACTCCAGCCAGTGAAGACGGAGCCAGAGTTGGCGGTGGCGCTTACAGGTTGGGTTGTGCCATGAAGATAGCTTCCAGCTCCAGTGACTGTGCCGGCGCCGGTCCCGCTGGCAGTGACGGCAAGGGCGTGGAAAGTCTCAAAATGAGCAATACAGGTTTTATTGCCATTCATGACTATATCAAATGAATTGAGAGCACCAGAGCAGTCGCCGCTCCAGCCGGTGAAGACAGAACCATAGTCAGCAGTTGCAAATGCGGTAGCTGTCTGGTTGTTCAGATAGGTGCCCGCTCCTGTCATGGTGCCGGTGCCAGAACCAGTGGAGGTGATTGCCAAAGTCCACTCTTTTTCAAAATTGGCATTGCAGGTTTTGTTGCGATCCATGATCACATCAACAGGGCTGGTTGTCCCAGAACAGTCACCGCTCCAGCCGGTGAAGGCAGAGCCAACGCCTGCGGTGGCGGTTGCGGATACCGTTGTCCCGTGGGCATGGATTCCTGCCCCTCCTACTGTCCCGTTGCCACTGCCGCTGGTTGTGATCGTAAGGGTGCGTTCCAGCTCAAAGTTGGCTGTGCACAGTTTGTCGGAATTCATTAAGAGCTCAAAGGGGCTGCTGGTGCCAGAACAGTCGCCGCTCCAGCCAGTGAAGATGGTGCCTGGAGAGGCAACAGCGGTTACCCATGCCGTTGTTTGTTCAATATATACACCGGGGAGCCCGGCAAGGACATTGGTTGCTGCCCATCCTGCGGTGCCACTGCCAGTGCCAGTTTTATTAATGACAGAGGTATAGGTAAGGGCGAAACTCGGTGAACAGGTGCGGTATACATCCATCAGAACTCGTACTGGATTGTCTGTGCGAGCAGCCGGCGCTTCAGTGCCGCAGTTACCATTCCATTGGGTGAATATATAGTCAGGAACGCCATCGGAAGCAGCATATCCACCATGAGATGCGTGAGCAGTAAGAGTCAGGGATGTTCCTGACTGATATGCATGAGTACACTCCTCATGAGTACCCCACCACACACCACAGTCAATCCCCACCAGATTGCTTATGGCATAGCCATTCGAGGGTATCGGAGAGATCGTTAGAATCTGATAATCAATAAAATACTGACTTATTGTCTGTATTTTGTTCGTCGCCCCATTATAAAAACCGCCGTAGGTTTTGGCCTGAACCTTGATATAGCGGTTCTGTCGCATAAAAAGAGGATTAGGGACTGGCAGCGTCAATTGCCATCCAGTCGGTGTTCGGGTAAGTGTTCCCGTTGTTATTGGTGTCCAGCCTACATTGTCGGCGGATTCGGAAAAGACAACATCATAGACATCGGGAGCGGATTGGCTCCTGTTCCAGGTGATGACCGTGCCATCCGTTGAGACAAAAAGCTCCTGAAGAGCGGCGCTGTCGGCACTCAGGCGGGCTATTCGATTTCTTGGGTTTGAATCTACAGAGGTAAATCCTCCACCAATGAGGATTTTTCCGTCGGGTTGTACATTGATGGCCGAGACAGTCGTTGAAGCACCGCTGACAATGGGGTTAAAGGTGCTGTCTGCCGCGCCAGTTGTCGTATTCAGCCGAGCTATATGGTTTCGTAAGCGGCCACCGATGGTGGTAAAATCGCCGATAACAAGGATATTCCCATCGGTTTGCAGAGCTATTGAATGTACGGAACAGGGGTTGGGGGGAATAGTGATATAAGCATTCGGGTTGAAGGCATCTGCCTTGGCGCTGTCCGTGTTAAGTCGCGCGATTCTGTTTCTGGTCTGGTTGCCGATATAGGTGAAATCGCCACCCACGAGGATATTCCCATCGGCCTGAACTATGATGGAACGAACAAGGGCATTGGAATTGGGATCAAAGGTGAGGTCTGCTGGCCCATATACACTGAGCCGGGCCATTTTGTTTCGTAATTGCCCACCGATGGAGGTAAAATTTCCGCCAACAAGAATTTTGCCATCGGGCTGTACAGCAAGGGCATGAACAGGGGCATTGGAACCGAAATTATAACCTGTGTTAATAACACCGTTGTCATTAAGTAAAGCCATATAAGAGACGGGTGTCACCGTGGGTGGGGTTTCGGGGTTGTTGTCGTCATCGGTTGATATTTCAGTAAAATCCCCACCTATAATATAGCCAGAGGGAGACAGTTCGACCATGGCTCGAACAGGACCATTGGTTGCTAAAATCAGAAAACCTGTGTCCAGGGTTCCATCGGCATTGAGTCTGGCAATATTGACACGGGAATAGGAGGCAATGCTATCAGTGATGGTGGTGAAAGAACCGGCGATGAGGATTTTGCCATTGGCTTGCACAACGATAGAGGTGATTACACCATCCGCCTGAACAATAAAACCTGCATCCACCGAGCTGTTAGGATGGAGCCGGGTAATGCGGGAACCAGAGATTCCCCCTATGTGGTCGAACGCCCCGCCGACAATAATTTTGCCGTCGGCCTGAACAGCGATGGCCGAGACAGATCCATCAGCATCCGGGTTAAAATCGGCCTCTACGGTCCCATCAGGATGAATGCGAGCGATTCGTGATCTGAGATGGGTTGCACCTGCACCGCCGTTATCAACAATGGCTGTGAAGCTTCCGCCCGCGATAACTTTCCCATCGGTCTGAATGGCGAGGGAGTAGATGCGATCATAGGCGTTGGGGGTAAAACCGGGATCGGCATTCCCCCATTGAATATCAAGCCGTGCGATATTGTATTTGCTCTGTCCGCCAATATTGGTGAAGTTTCCCCCAACGAGAACTTTGCCGTCGCTCTGAGTGATGATGGAAGAAACTGTGCCGTCGGCATGAGGGTTAAAATTGGAATCTGTAGCCCCATCAGCGTCGAGCAGGGCGATGCGATATCGGGTCTGTACTCCATTGCGGTCGGTGAGACTTGTGAAATCTCCACCAATGAGGATTTTGCCATCCGTCTGGATGACCATAGAGCGCACAGAACCGTTTGCTTGAATGTTAAAGTCGGTGGTTTCGGCTGACCCATCAATCTCATTGAGCCGAGCTATATAATTTTTGCTCTGACCACCGATGGAAGTGAAATCCCCACCCGCAATAACCTTACCGTTGATCTGCGGGGCGATGGAATAGACTGGGCCATCGGCATTTGGGTTGTATTCCGTATCCAATGAGCCGTCAGTGCTCTTGAGGCGGGCTGTATAATTCCTGCTCTGGCTGCTGACGATGGTAAAAGAGCCACCGAGGAGAATATCGCCATTAAGTTGCAGGGCCATGGCATTGACAGCCCCGTTGGTATTGGGATTAAATGCTGTTTCCACTGTCCCGTCGGAGGCAAGTCGGGCGATATGGTTTCGTACCTCACCACCTATCATGGTAAAATCTCCGCCCACAAGGATTTTGCCATTATCCTGGACGACAATAGTATATACACTGCCATTGGTGGTGGCTGTGAAAGTTGTATCGAGTGATCCGTCAGTATTGAGTCGCGCAATCTTGTTGTGTGACTGGCCCACGATATTTGAAAAAGCCCCCCCCACCAGGATTTTTCCATCTGCCTGCACCGCTATGGTATAGATATCTCCGTCAGCAGTCGGATTAAAACCATCTAAAACCGATGTAGCGCCTACTGGTCGAGCGACACAGAGCAATACCAGGAGTGACACAAGCAGCAGAGACACAGTAGAGCTGGTATTGAAGAATGTTGTGAGGCTTTTGTTCATGGTAAATCTCCTTGACGATAAATAAAAAGGGTAAATCAAAAGGGTCAAAATCAAAAGAAATCAAAAGGGTCAGAGCGAAATTAAATGTCGCTATGAACTGTATCTCCCTGTAATTAGTCCATACCAGAAAAATATGGAGACGCTATATGTATTGATACCAGTTCATGCATACAAGAAAATAAGGGTCAGGTCGTACATTACAACATTGCCTGCTTGATTGCAAGATTTGCCCCCATCTCTGCCCCCCATCTCTTGTTGATTTTATGGATAAAGTC
>DYDK01000131.1 GCA_020717935.1 Desulfocapsa sp. | reverse complement strand
ATAATTTTTCTGGGTTATGCCCTGCTCCACGCAAATCCATGGTAAATTCTATTATAACCATGTTGCTGAAGATGGCGGCGTAGTGCTTTTATGGGAAACTTCAGTTTTAACAATTGGAATGAGAGAGCATTTTGCCAATCATCCAGGAACCTTTTCTAAAGTAAGTTGCAACTCTCAAGAAGTCAATCTTGATTTTTTTTGTGCATTCTCTTTGCGCATTCCACATTACCCATTAACACAAGGTCTTTCCCATGAAAAAAATTATTATTTCCACCGGCGGTGGTGATGCTCCGGGGCTCAATGCGGTTATTTATGCGGTTGTTCATTCCTGTTATCGCCGAGGCTGGGAGGTCTATGGCAGTCGCAGTGGTTATAAGGGGCTGCTTGATCTCGATGAGATTCGGCATCTTACCATAGAGAATGTGGAAGGGATTTACGCCACTGGCGGTACCATTCTCGGTTCAACCAACAAGGGAAACCCCTTTTCCACGCCGGTGGAGAATCTGGCGGGTGAGATCCAGATCGTTGATGTCTCAGATAGAATTCTTTCTAATTTCAATAGAATGGGTTTTGATTGTCACATTGCCATTGGCGGTGATGGCAGTCTGGATATTGCTCATCGTTTTTCCCTGAAAGGGATGCCGGTGATTGGTGTTCCCAAGACCATTGACAACGATCTGGAGGCCACCGATCGCACCTTTGGTTTTGATACCGCCGTCTCAACGGCAACCGAGGCCCTGGACAAGCTGCATTCCACGGCAAAATCCCATGATCGGGTCATGGTGGTGGAGGTCATGGGACGAGATTCTGGCTGGATTGCTCTCTATTCGGGAATTTCCGGCGGGGCGGATGTGATCCTGCTGCCCGAGATTCCCTTTGATATGGATGCGGTCTGTAAGAAAATCACGAACAATGAATTGCATGGGAAACATTATGCCATTGTTGTGGTTGCTGAAGGGGCCAGCGTCAAGGGTGGGCATGTCATTGATAAAGGGGAAGGCGAACTGGGCCGGGCGGAGAAGGTGCTGGGTGGCATTGGTGAATGGGTGGCCACCGAGATTCGTACCCGTATCAACAAGGATACCCGTTCCCTGGTCCTTGGCCACCTGCAACGGGGCGGTTCTCCCACGACCTTTGATCGTTTATTGGCTCTTCGTTTTGGCGCCGCCGCGGTGCGTTTGATTGAAAGCGGCAACTTCGGTCAGATGGTGGCTCTCTCCGGTTCATGCATGGTGCCGGTGCCGTTGAGTGAGGCTATCACATCACGAAAAAAAGTAAATTTGCAGAGCGACAAGGTGTTGACGGCACGCGAGATTGGGATCTGTTTCGGCAGTCCTGAAGATTGAGGGAGGCTGCGTCTGATCATGAAAACGCAGGGTTCCAAAACGACTCAGGCATTCACCGAGATTTACACCCGGCTCCTTGCCCATTTTGGCCCGCAGGGGTGGTGGCCGGGTGATTCACCCTTTGAGATCATGGTGGGGGCGATTCTTACCCAGAACACCAACTGGGAGAATGTCCGCAAGGCCATTACCAATCTGAAAGAGGCGGGACTGCTTAGTTATCCAACCCTTTCCGCAGTGCCGGTTGATGAGTTGGCCCACCTGATCAAACCTTCGGGATATTTTAATCTCAAGGCCCAGCGGCTCCATAACCTTTTGCAGATGATCAACATCCGTTATCAAGGTCATCTCGAACTTTTTCTCAATGAAGCTCTGCCTGCTGCTCGCGAGGCCCTGCTTTTGGTAAAGGGAATCGGCCCGGAAACGGCGGATTCTATCCTCCTCTATGCGGCTGGGCATCCCGTTTTTGTGATTGACAGCTATACCCATCGCATTTTCTCCCGCCATTCTCTGGTAGCCGAGGAAAGCGATTATCACTCCCTTCAGGAAGAATTCCACGAACGATTACCGGCAGATGCTGTCTCGTACAATGAATATCATGCCTTGATTGTCGCCCTGGGCAAGGAGTTCTGCCGGAAAACCAATCCCCGATGTGAGGGCTGTCCTTTGCAGGACTTGCTCTCATAACCCCGATGAACGGTCCTGATTTTCAGTATTTTTTTGAGGAAGTTCTTTTCCTTGTGACAGGAGAAACTGCCGACACATACTGCGGATCATACTTGCTTCTTTGGCCCGTAGATGCAATCTGCTCAAGAGTTGGCGGATATGATTCATGTAGTAGGCATGATTTTTTTCCCGTAGGAATTCAATGATACTGAGGCTTGTCTCCACTTGCTGATACATGGCTTCCAACTCAAATGTGGTCGCGAGGTGTTCCGTATGGGCGCTGATCTTCTGCTGACCTAAAATGCCCGTATACAGTTCATAGCAGTGAATAGCAACGGCCTGGGCCAAATTGAGAGAGGAGAAATCAGCGGTGGGAATGGCGGAGAGATGGTGGCAATATTTGAGATCATCATTGCTCAACCCCCGATCTTCGGGGCCAAAGAGAAAAGCGATGTCGTTGTCGGGCAACAGGGGCAGAATGTCGCCCACCACGGCCCGAGGAGTTTGCGGCGGTATCCGGTGCCGCCCTTGGCGAGCAGTGGTGCCAATGACCCTCGAAAACGGGGCCAGAGCGGTTTCAAGGGTCTGATGAAACTCCATGTTGGCAAGAACGGGTCGTGCCTTGTGGGTGGCCATCATGGCCATTCGTTCCGGGTCAGGAGACTCGTGACCGACAACGATCAGACGACTGATGCCCATGTTGCAGGCAGCCCGAGCCGCAGCCCCAATGTTCTCAGGGAATTTTGGCTCCATGAGAACAATGGCGATATGGTTAAGGATACTGAGTTTCATAATGAAAATCGGCGCTCCCTGAAAAGCTGAAACTGAAAAGGGAAAAAAGAAGAGGAAAAGGGGACGGAAAAGGGGACGGATTTATTTTTTGTCTTTTTTGGGTCTGCCTGGTCCTCGTAATTCAAGTCGTCGTCCCAGTTTATCTGAAATATCCAACTCGAATTTTCTGCCAGCAGACAATTGTCCTCGTTGAGTGGCTTCTCTTATCAACTTCCACTCTTGATCAGGGATGGTTTCTGCGAGCCAGATTTTATATTTTTCTGCCCGCTCCTCGATGGTATCGCCAAAACTCATGTAAAAAGGGTCTCTATCGAGCCAGGGAAGTGCCATGTCCCCTGTCTTTGCCGGGCAACTTGACCAGATGTATTGCCAGGGCTTTTCTACCATGCTGGCACGCACAGGATTGAGCTCCACATATCGGCAACAGGCAAGGAGATATTCGTCGGCACTGATTGGACTGGATTTAAAACGACCCTCCCAGAGAGAACCGCTTCTTTTTTCTTTTTTGTTCACATAGCGAGTCTGACGACCGGCAATCCGTTTCATGAGCAAACTCAGATTTTCAGGATTGTTTCCGGGGTCTATAATGAGGTGGACATGGTTTGTCATCAGGCAGTAGGCATATACTTTGCAGCCCAGATTGGTCTTCCATTCCTGAAGGTTGTCCAGGTATTGCACGAAGTCATCATTTTCGGCGAACACAACTTGACGGTTGTGACCGCGCTGGATGATATGATGTGGACAGTTGCCCAAAATGATTCTGGATTGACGAGGCATGGCAATATTGTACAACAAAGTTAAAGACATGTCAAAAATAAATCTGTCCCCTTTTTTGCACTTTTTTGCAAAATGGTGGCGGCGGCGCGCAGATCTTCGATGCGGCCATTGGTGCAGGAGCCAATGTAGATCTGATCTACGGGGGTGCCCGCCATCTCGCTAATATCCTTGACCTGATCAGGCTTAAAGCCAAATGTCACCTGCGGGGCCAGGGTAGAAATATCCATTTCAATAACGGCAGCATACGGGGCATCGGGGTCGGAATGCCATTTGTGGAAATCGGCAACAGCAGCCTCAAGAGAGGTATAGTCATCTTTGATGAAAGGCCAGAGATATTCGGCGGTTACTTTATCGGGCAGACAGAGGCCGCTGGTGGCCCCGGCCTCAACCGCCATATTACACAGCGTCATGCGGGCGGCCATGGTCATGGCCTCAACCACCGGCCCGACAAACTCAATCACCTTGTCGGTGGCCCCGTTGACCGTCAGCCGCTTAATGACAGCGAGAATCACATCCTTGGCCGTCACTCCAGTTCCGAGCTTGCCGCTCAGGATAACCCGCAGGGTCTCGGGAGCACGGAAGGAACAGACGCCTTTGAGAATGCCGACTTCCAGATCCGTGGTGCCAACACCAGCGGCAAAGGCTCCAAAAGCCCCGTGCGTGCAGGTATGCGAGTCGCCCATAATGACCGTGTATCCCGGGCGGATAAAACCTTTTTCTGGAAAAAGGGCATGGCAGACACCATTGGCGCCCACATCAAAAAAGTCCTTGATCTGATGCCGCTTAGCCCAATCGCGCATGATCTTGCCCTGGGTGGCGGTTTTGGAGTCCTTGGCTGGAGTCACATGGTCGATGACGGCCTTGATCTTGCTGGTGTCAAAGACCCGATCCATTCCCTTTTCCACCAGATCCATGATGGCAATGGGGGTGGTGATTTCGTGGCACATGACGACATCAATATCAAGGATCATATTGCCCGGGCTGGGCATGTCACGAAGATGGGCGTCAAATATCTTGCTGGCGATGGTTTTTCCCATGGGTAAGCTCCAGGTATGCTCTGGTTCTGTTCCAGAGCTTAAAAAAATGGATTGTTGTGTGTATCGCATTGATTCTACAGGCAACTTCTCCTCTTCCCGGTTGGCTGGGCATACAGGTCGAAGAATGGCTGATAGAATACTCGAAAAAGGGTATTGTTGCCATAGCTATTGCCACCGAGAGCGCCTTTGAAAATAAAAAGGGTCAGAGCGAAATTAAACGAAAATAAAAAGGGTCAGAAATAAAAAGGGTCAGAGCGAAATTAAATATTGCAATGAACTGTGTCGCCCTGTAATCTGAGCATACCAACCTATTTTATTCTAAACTTAAAGGAAAACCATGCCTCGCCTCCCAAGAATCTCTCCTGCTAATATAGCTGTTCACATTATCCAGCGCGGAAACAACCGGCAATCCTGTTTTGTTTCAGATGAAGACCACTGGGCTTATATCAACTTACTGAAGTTTCCCATAAAAGCTCTACGCCGCCATCTTCAGCAACATGGTTATGATAGAATTTACCATGGATTTGCGTGGAGCAGGGCATAACCCAGAAAAATTAT
>DYDK01000130.1 GCA_020717935.1 Desulfocapsa sp. | reverse complement strand
GTCAAGGAGCAGGGTCTATCCCGTGCCGGCCCATACCATCACCAAGGCCGATAGCGAGTATAACCATCAACTGGCCAGGCAGATGAAAGATGATGCGTTGCTCGAATACGTTGATCCTCTGCCAGCACCTACCGCGCTATCGCTTGCTGCGAGTTGGAAATTGTTGTCATTTCTTTTGCAAAGGCTTCGCCTTCTTAAACAAATGACAACAATTTCCAACTCTAAAAAACAACACTAACCAAACAAGAACTCAGAGCAAAAAACACTAATCAAAAACCGGACAAGATAATTGTCGCGAACCGGCCAAAGTAATTGACATTTGATAAGAACCGCAAAATATTCTTGAATCTATTCTTGAATCCCTACAGGAGCTTGATGTTAATGACCAAGAGGAGTTGGCGGATTGTATCGTTGCTAATAAACTTGGCCCGTTATGGAATGAACTGCTTCACCGTACCAAAAAATCAGAACAGTTCACCGAGAGTTTTCTCAAAAAAATAAAGCCCACAACCAGACTAGCAGCAATAAGCTATCTGGCCCAGCTTCAAACACTCTTTAAGGCTGCGACTATTTTCAAAGAAGAAGCCATCCCCTATGCCGTTTACAAAGGAGTTCACATCAGGGAAATAATCTATGACAAGCCAGCCATACGACCTGCCGCAGATATCGATATCCTTATTTCCCCTTTCGACAAAGAACGAGCTATCAGGTCACTGACACAATCAGGTTTTTCATGTCACTGCCTTACTCAAAACATCAGTCATGAAATGACATTGACGACCGACTCCGCCTCCATAGATCTCCACTGGCATATATTACAACCCGGAAGATTACGCAGGGATATGACCAATGATTTTCTTGCGACACGACAAGAAGTTTCGAACTATTGGGGGCTGAACACTGAAGCTACCCTCTTTATCATGCTTGTGCACCCGGTCTTCGCAAAATATTCAACAACTCTTCAAAGCTCGCTCATACAAATGGTAGATCTTATTCGATGGACACAGACACAAAAGATTGACTGGGAACTACTCTCTATGTGGCTTCGTCAATGCGGAGTACAAACAGCGGCCTGGGTCACCACTGACTACTTACAACTTCTGACAGGGATAACACTGCCCGCGTCTTTTATCAGAACCATTCAGCCATCCAGCACGAAAGCCGCATATCTGCGAAAATGGATCCGCCTTAATCTCTCCAGTCGAT
The DNA here is from genome assembly GCA_020717935.1 of Desulfocapsa sp. Lineage (GTDB taxonomy): Bacteria > Desulfobacterota > Desulfobulbia > Desulfobulbales > Desulfocapsaceae > UBA2270. The sequence goes on along the minus strand of DYDK01000130.1, from coordinate 4,057 downwards.
TCTTCAATCAACGAATCATTATCCATGCTGGCTATACCCTTCCTGTTCACGACACCATTAAGGATGCCATCCGGGCTATAAGGACAGTCATTCAAGAGAGGAAATTGGCCTTAGAAAAAACAAAGACTTTACAAGAAATGACCATCAGTTGAAAAGATAGTCATTAAGGATTGGGGACAAGTCCGACAATCGCACTTAGGTACTGTCCACAAATCACATGGACAAGATTGCGCTCAGATTTGGGTTCGATTTGGTTAGGGAGATTGAACAGGTAAGCGACCTTGCGAAACCCCGAAACCACAGGCGTAGCTGGGCTATGCCGAGGATTTCGGAGTCTCGCAAGCTCGCTTACCTGAGATTGAGTCACAACCAAAGCTGACCCAAAGATGACGGTCTCGTAAAAAGTCCTAAAACAGACATTTTTTCACATTCTGACTTAGTAATTTCAACAAGTTATGATGTCGTTTTTGTCAGATTTTGACTTTTTGCGAGACCATCAAAGATGAGATGTAAGATGTTCATAGGTTTTGCGGACAAGGCCCTTACTCTATAATTGATTTTACCTGTAAATCAGAGGTATATTCAGGAAGGATCTTCGTAAATATTTCTTTAATTCCAATCGCATCATAGTCTGCTCCTATTCTGGTCAACTCTTCAAGAAATTCTTCCATCTCAGGCAAGGACTTGCCATCACCACGAAGCACCATGATCTGTTCATGCTGGGTAGGGACGATACCTTCCCCTTCAGTAATAAGTTCTTCGTAGAGTTTTTCTCCCGGACGAAGACCGGTATAGGTCATTTTGATGTCGATTTCCGGCGTAAATCCCATAAGTTGAATAAGATCACGAGCCAGATCTGCGATCTTTACCGGAGCTCCCATCTTCAAAAGAAAAATTTCCCCACCGGCCCCCATTGCTCCGGCCTGAATGATGAGCTGGGCTGCTTCTTCAATGGACATAAAATAGCGGGTAATATCAGGGTGGGTAATGGTTACCGGGCCACCCATTTCAATCTGCCGCTTAAAAAGGGGAATAGCGGAACCCGAGGAACCCAGAACATTGCCAAAACGCACCGCCTGAAAAATTGTGTGCTGCTGCTCTGAATCTTGCGGAAAAGCAGTCGTACGATTTTGACTGTGACAGTACGCGAGCATCAGGAGTTCGGTAATGCGTTTGGAGGCCCCCATAACATTCGTGGGCCGAACAGCCTTATCGGTTGAGACCAGAACAAAACGATGCACCCCGTGGGCGATGGATCCCTCCAGAAGGTATTTGGCAGCCAAAACATTATTGGTTACTGCTTCCCAAGGATTTATCTCAACCAAAGGGACATGCTTATAGGCAGCGGCATGAAAAACGACCTCTGGCTTGTATTGACTAAAAACTCTGGACAGCAATTCCTGATTTTGGACCTGACCAAGAACTGTGATATAATCCTTGAATATGAATTCATGCTCCAGCTCCATCTGAATAGTATAGAGATTTTCCTCACCGGAATCAAAAAGAATAAGCTGTCTTGGATGGAAGCGAAGTAACTGGCGGCACAATTCAGAGCCGATTGTCCCACCAGCACCTGTAACCATTACAACCTTTCCAGTTATGTAGCCCCCGATTTTTTCCTGATCCAGCTTGACCTCTTCTCGTCCCAACAAATCAAGATACGATATATCTCGAATAGCCTTTACGGAGACAGTCCCATTAATAAGTTCACCCAGCCCGGGTAAAACTTTATAGGAAAGCGCTGTTTGCTGGCACAGACCGACAATTCGTTTCATCTGTTGACCAGTGAGAGCAGACACGGCAATTAACAATTCTTCAACATCTGCCTGAACGACGCAATCAACCAGATCATCAACACCGCCAAGAATGGGTATCCCGTGAATACGCATCCCGTTTTTTGCTGGATCATCATCGACAAATCCAACGACCTCATAAGGAAGCAAGGGATTGGTTGTAAGTTCTCGCACCACCTGTTCAGCCGCATCCCCTGCCCCAATCAGAAGGAGCCTCTTTTTTCGGACCTGACGAGCATGCTGTTGGTTATGTCGGCGATGAAGCAGGCAACGGATAAACACCCTGATACCAGCGAGGAACAATAACGACAGAATAGCATCCATGATGAACACCGACCGAGAAAATCCCTCAAAACGGTTCACCAACAACATTCCAGAGACAATGATAGCCGATGAGAAGAGAACCGCCTTGATAATATTCAGCAGATCTCGTAACCCGGTGTAACGCCACATCCCGTTATACAGCCCCGATAGGTAAAAAACAGGGAGTTTTACGGTGAAAATAACGGGCAAGATAAAAAGAGAAGGGAGACGATCGTGAGAGAACAGAAGTGTTTCAAAACGAAGATAGTTTGCCAAGACAAATGCCAGTAGGACAAAAAACGCATCTGACACCAGCATAATCCAAAAATGAACATTCGTGCAATTTTTCTTAAATCGCAATATATGCTGACTCAGGAAAAATAAGAAAGACAACTTGATTGTATCAAAAGTTCGGACGGACATAAGAGGTAATTCCTGCTATAAAAAAAGTAATTTGAGACAGAATACAACTAACAGAACTATCAAGTATCCCACCAAGCGAACTACCGGCCATAGGAGAGTTTTACAACACATAAGGGTGTGACTGAGGCGGTCAAGTAAAAAAGGACAGTTTGTGAGACATCTCCTGAAAAAAAGCCGTCTCACAAACTGTCCGTTTTTACTATGCAGAAAAAATATTATCGAGAGTTTGCTGACCGTTTTGCCAAGATTTTCTTAAATGACTCACTCAATGAGTCACACCTTCATGCCGAATGACCCTCATGGCCGTCTGAAAAATAATTTTCAGATCCAGCAAGAGAGTCTGATTTATTAGATAATAATAGTCAAACTCCACTTTAATGGGAATAGGCAACTCATCACGGCCATTAATTTGTGCCCATCCAGTTAACCCTGGTGCCAATTTGTGAATCCCCCTTTGAGTTCTGAGTTCAATCAGATCATCCTGATTAAAAAGGGCAGGCCGGGGGCCAACAATGCTCATATCACCTTTCAAAATACTCCACAGTTGTGGCAATTCATCTAAACTGGTTTTACGCAGAAAACTACCAACAGGCGTAAGGTACAAAGAAGGTTCAGCCAGAAGATGCGTTGCCACTGCTGGCGTATCTACCTGCATACTCCGAAACTTCGGCATCCTGAAAAGAATGTTATTACGACCCACTCGTTGAGACCAATAAAGAACAGGGCCTTTGGAGGTCAGTTTGACCAACAATGATACCAGCACAATCGGCAACGACAGAACCATTGTCGCACAAACAGCTATTATCAAATCAAACAATCTTTTCATGCAAAAAACCTTGAGCTGTTCGTAAAAGTCCCTCATCAACACTAATGAGTGGAGTCCAACCCAACAGTGTCTGCGTCTTAGAAATATCTACCTGAAGCGATGCACATAGACGCTGTGCCATATCCTTCTTGCCAAGAAACGAAAAACCAGCTTCAAGTAATGAAGGGGGAACTGGTATTAATAGTGCTGATTTACCCAACATATGTGACATACGGCGTAACAGTTCCGTGGTGGAAAGATCTTCTCCATCAGATGCCAGAAAAGTTTGATTTGCTGCATCCGGATGATCAATGCAGGTAAAAATTAAATCTACCAGATTATCCAACGCCAACAAGCTGCGCTTATTGTGAATGGCATCCAAAGGCAAAGGAATCCCCCTTTTTAACCAGCGCATCATGTTCTGAAAGTTAGCCTTGACTCCAGGTCCATAGACCAGCGGTGGTCGAATGATCACTATTTCCATTTGAGTTTCAGATGCCAAACGGCGTAGCCCCTGCTCGGCCTCGTACTTGCTAATGCTGTATGGATCTTGTGGCTCAGGTATATCATCAGGAGAAAATGGCTGGTCCCGTACCGTAGATTCACCATTAACTTTAACAGCGATTTTCGCATCGCGTATAACCGACACAGCCGCTAACATTTAATGTTTTCATATCAGTTGAACTGCATATTCAATTTTGCTCCGCCTATCCATGGTAGTTCCTGGGGCAGG
>DYDK01000129.1 GCA_020717935.1 Desulfocapsa sp. | reverse complement strand
TATTGGAATGATAAATACCTTCTCGACGCAGGATAGCTCCAATTTGGCCATCCTCTACGCATCGGTCAACCTCGGTCAAGATGCGTAATTTGTATTGAGCGGTAAATTTCCGCCTGGCCTTGCTCGCCGATACCTCAGGATCGGGCCTGACAGGAAGGGATAGCGTGGCTGTACTCTCTGGCATTTGATTCCCGATATCTTGATTGTTGGCTTCGTTTTTCATGGTGAAACTCCTGGCCGCCCTACACTAATTTTTGCATAGTGATGTGTCTCGCTTACATTGACACAGAGGGCTCCAGCTCCTGCTCTTTTTTTCTGATTTCAGCAACCTGAAAACGGAGCTTTTCCATCTTCGCAAGCCAGGCGATCATCTCCTTTGGCGTTCGAGGATGTATTCCCAAATGCTCCCACACCAGTTTCCAGCGCTCATCAAGTCCTTGTCCTTGCTGTTCCAATTCCGCAAGTTTCCTGTCACTTTCGGCCAAAGCTTCATGTAACTCTTCAATCTGTACCCGTAAAGCGGCTGTTTTTGCAACTCGGTCCGCCTCTCGACGCAAGCGGTCGGCTATGGAATCTGCCTGCTCCACATGATATTCGTAGGCATCAGCAAGAGGAAGATCGGGATGATACTTTCGCGCTTCGTCAGTCGGTTCTATCTTGTCAAGCCATTGTTGCCGAACAATCTTCCACCCCTCTTGCCGTTTGTCACGACTCTTGGCCAACTCCTGTTCCGTTGGAACTTCGTAGGCATACTCCATCTTTTTTGCCTCAGCCAGAGCATACTTCAAATCCTTGACATTTTTATCTCGATCTTGAAGGATTTCCCGCTTTTTATCAGCGATCAGGCTGTAGTCTTTTTCAAATTGATCCAGAGTTACTGACAAGGGCAAAGCAAGTTCCATCAGGGCAGAAAGATCACCAAGCCAGAGACCGATCTGATTCAAATCGGTGAGGCACACCCTTTTCCCCAGATCAACATCAGCACTTCCCTTGGCCAGAAGAGTGTCAATATCGCCAGCCTTCTGGGCCAGCTTTATAACCTGCTGAAGCCTTTTATGATCTTTTAATTCCGGCAATACCGCAAGCTTCCCCTCAATCTCAACCTGCTCCTGCCTGCCAGTCTTAATCCGCTTTTCAGCCGTAACAAGTTGTTCACGAATGGCCGCATATTGCGGACTTAATGCTTGCACAGTCCTTTTCTTGGCCAGCACTGGCCGTAAACTCTCCACATCCTTCAACGCCACATCAGGCCGCACCTGCTCCAGCAAAGCCCCCGCTTCCTGGCGGAGACTGATGCGCATCCCTTCCCGCACCGGCCTGTCTTTCTGGCCCTTGCGATATTCTCCCAGTCGTTGATGGAAATCGTCTACAACCTCGGCCTGACTCAGCAGTTCCTGATTCAACGAAATATTTTGGCGCTGCCCAACCAGTTGAACGAGTCGCTCATTCTCTCGTTGCAGATTTTGTCCTGCTTCGCGAATTCCTTGGCTCACCAGATGAAACCTTTCGGCAAAATCAGATGGCAGATGAACAATCTCACCTGTTATCCGGAGTTGCTCCTGTAATAATGCCAAGGATGCCAATTCCGGCACCGCCTGTCGCAATCGTTCCAGACGATGCCACTCTAGGTTTTTGTGATTTCTTTTCTGCTCTAATTTACCCCTGGCCGCAAGCTCACTCTCCAGAGCTTTTCGGTGATCTTTCCATTCCTTCGTTGAAAGACTGATTTCTTTAACGCTACTTTGTAATTCTTTATACCTTTTGATCGCCTTGTTGATCTCTGGAAGTTGTCCGGCTGACTTGAAGAGGTCGGCGGCCTCCTGTTCAAGTTTTTCAGCCACTTCACCCAACGAAGAGACACCTGAGGCAGCGGCAAAAAGTGCTTGTCCCACTTCTCCTTTACTGGCAAGAATGTCTTCCCCGCCCTTGACCAGGCCAGCATGATCAATGCCGTACAGGGACTCAAAAATTTCAGGCTCTACAGAACGAAGAAATGGCGCCAGCTCTTCAGGACGCACCGGGTTTCCAGCCGCATCAAGGATATCGCCTTGTTTTTTCTTGCGTCGTTGAAAGTAAAATTCTTTCCCCGACTCGTTTTCAATACAGCCTCCCACCAAAAGTTGATCATAACTGTGAATGAAATTATCAGGTGTCTGCATGGGAAAGCCATAGAGCAATGCTTTAAGAGCCCGCAGGGAACTACTTTTACCGGCCTCGTTCTGACCATAGATAATGTGCAACCCAGACCCCTGAGAATCAAACTCCAGTATCCGGTCGGTAAAAGGGCCAAAGGCCTTCATCTCAAGTCGTTTCAGTTTCATCTCGTTTCTCCATGCTGAAGAAGTCTGGCAATCAGGAGTTCCTGGGCCTCAGCGCAGAGACCTACGAGTTTGCCCGGAGAGAGATCAAGAAAAGGTTCGTCATCGGCGTGAATTTCAGGCGGCAACTTGATTTTCAGAGTAGTCAGCTCCGGTACCAGTGCCATCAGAGACTCATCAGTCAGGCGCAGATTCTCAATGGCATTGAGCAAGCTGGATATTGGCGTATCATTGCCAAAAATATTCTCAAGACTCACCTTGCGGCTTGTCTGAAAGACCACTTTTTCCAGCCAGACATTACTCATGGCCAGGGCAATTCCACGAAATTCCTCCGTCCATTGAGCCGTCCGCTCAAGGAGTTGACCATGCACAGGACATTTCCCGGTCAAAACAAGCCGCAGCGCCAAAAGGTCATGCCGTCCGCACGGACCTGCTCCTGCTCAAACCCCTGCCGCACCAAGCTGTAAGCGGCATCAACTGTTTCGCACCCAGACAGATCAACCTGGCAGATGGCCCAGCGCAGGACATCAAGCTCATGTTCTGTAATTTCAGGAATACGGCCATTGTCAATGGTCACCATAGTAACGCTCTTTGCCCCTATTTCCTTGATGTGGCGGCCCTGGATATTACCAGGAAAGACCACCAATGGGGCTTCACAAACAACTTCCCGTTTATGGATATGGCCCAACGCCCAATAATCATAACCCTTTGCCTTCAGCTCATCCAGGGCGCAGGGCGCATAATTCTCGTGACCATCACGGCCAGTCAAGGCTGTATGAAGCAGTCCGATATTGAAGAACTCACCATCAGCCTGGGGGTAATGGCTGGCCAGGTTGTCAACCATGGCTTTGGATTAGTAGTTTTGACCATGTACTACGACCTTCAAGTCGTCAATTTTTAATGATTGCGGTTTCTTGGAAGAAAACAGCGTGACATTATCCGGTAAAGGCATGGCTTTGGTTATCTGGCTGGCAGCATCGTGGTTGCCAGAAACAATGAGAACCCGAATTCCAGCCTTGGCAAGGCGGCCCATTCGGGACACGAAAAAAAGGCCGGTATTGTAATCCTTCCAGTCCCCATCGTAAAGATCGCCGGCAATCAGGATAAAGTCCACTTCCTCTTCGATAGCCAGATCAACCAGATTGTCAAAGGCCCGCCTCGTTGCCCCCCGTATCTCATCAATCGGGGCATCTTCACGGGCTTCAAGCCCCTTGAGCGGGCTATCGAGATGGATATCAGCGGTGTGAATGAATTTGACCATAGGATCGTCCTGTTGCGTGTTGACTGCTACCCTTATTGCTACCCTCTTTTAAGCGACACTACCCTTTCTTTATCCATTTGGCCCCGGGGCCGCGGCCAACGCATTCGACAGTTTTGCCTTTCTGTTCGCCAAGAACGCGGCGCAGCATCTCACGGCTGACTCCAGGGGTAGCTTGTTCCAACTGGGCAACAGTGAACTCGTGGGGTAGTCGAGTAAGGGCGGACAGGATCATTTCGGTCTTTGAACCACGGGGGGCCTGGATGTCGCCGACTCGTTCGGCGAATTCCTGGTAGGCGGTCTTGAGAATGGAAAGCATGAAATTGATGTAGGGCCAAGGATCGTGCTGGTTCTCGTGCCAACCATGCGAGCTTTGTTCCAGGGTTTCGTAATAGCGTTCCTTGTTTTGCTCAATAAGGCGTTCAAGACTGATGTAGCGACCAACATCAAAGCCCTGGTGCTGACATTGTAAAAGGAGGAGGAGTCTGGAGACGCGACCATTGCCGTCACGAAAAGGATGGATGCAGAGGAAGTCAAGGTTGAAGGCAGCCATGGCGATGAGTGGATGAATCCAGCGTTCTTCCAGGCAGCGATGCCAGTCGGTGATCAGTTGCGCCATGTGCAGTGGGGTCTCCAGAGCCGGGACCGTGCGGAAGCGCACCCGTTCCCGGCCATCGGCGTAGCGTTCAATGATGTCGCCATCCTTGGATTTGTAGCAACCGGCATCCCATATCTGGCCACGGGTCAGCCGGTGGAGTTGGCAAAGAGTCTCTTCGCTCAAGAACAGACTATCGCCCTGTTCATGAATGAGGCGAAGAGCTTCACGATAGCCGCGCACCTCTTCCTCATCGCGATCACGAAACAGGGGTTTGGGCGCGGCCAGCACATTGCGAACGCGGCTGGGATCGACTTCAACTCCCTCCAGTCGGTTACTGGAGACAGCACTTTCGATCAAAGCATGTTCGCGCAGATTTTTGAGTCGTTGCGGGGCCTGGCGTGTATAAAGTTCCTGCTTGCCGCGAAACTCGCCCAGATCAGCGAGATACCAGCTTGTGCTTCCGGGAACAGGGCTTTTGTTGATGCCAAAAAGGGAGAGGGTAGACATTAAAGTTCACACTGCCGGAAATATTGGATAAGAAATCATTTTTCAGGATGCTCAAATTCAGCGGAACAACTGTGATCATATTCAGTAATTGTCGTCTGCTGACCATCAACATTTTCCAAAATAGTAGAGATAAAGACATCCTGTTGATTTAATCCAGCAGGCACGATGATGTACTCTTGTCTCACTATTGTCGTGGGGCATATCTTTGTCTATTTAAGCGGCCACAGCCAATTCTAAAAATCGGAGGTTCTGGGAACCGGAACTTCCACTATGTTTGCTCAGAGCAAGGTTTGTTCATGTACCAATTCGGATTGCTGATCATGCATAGCCATAATTAATTTTCGTTTGGAAACCTCACCGGCTTTGCCGGAGGTTATTTAACTTGATGCTTTCATACAATTTTCAAACCGGACATTACTGCTTTTTTTTCATAAAAACAGAAGAAAATGAAAATAATTCCTCAAAAACCGTTGCATAGCCGGAAAGAGATAATAGGAGGAAAAAATAACATCCGGCAAATATGCAAACTGAAGTTTCCCGTTTTTTATCCCGCTTTTTATAACCTAAATTCCCGAGTTATTGTAACGAGGAAGGAGGTTTGACCCCCAATTTGGTG
>DYDK01000128.1 GCA_020717935.1 Desulfocapsa sp. | reverse complement strand
AGGCATATAGTTGATATTCCGAGGATAAAATTTTGAGCATAACGAAGAGTTTGGGCGAAAAGATCATTTTGCAAGAGGCTCCTTATAAATCCCTTATAATTCTCATGAGTTCCATGCACCCCCAACCCTGCAAATATACCATGCCCCGAATCATTTTCCCCGTTCTGGCCGCCCTTTTTCTTCTTCTTGGCCTCAATGCGTGCAGTCCTGATTATCCTGATTCCACCCTGCCCACCAAAGAAGTCCCACCGAACACTGCCGATCAACCGGTCACTCCCGCACCGGTTTCAGTAGCGAAGCCAGCGCCGCCAGAGGATCTGGCCGACCAGGAGGAAATAGCCGCGGAACCGGGCCTGTTGCGGGTTGGTTTTCCTGACAATAGCCCTCCCTTTATTTACAAAAAAGACGATAAAATTCAAGGTATCGAGGCAGATCTTCTCCAACAATTCGGAGACATAAGCAAGAAGAAGGTGGAATTTATCCAGATATCGCCCAAAAAAACCGCCGAAGCCCTGCTCGAAAATCGCATTGACCTTCTGACCATGGGTCTGAAAATCACCTCTGCTGATAAAGCCAACAACACACTGGTCTTCAGCGATCCTTATCTGCGTTCCGGACAAATTTTGATGGTCAAAACCCGTAATGTCCCCCTTTTTTCCAATGGCATTTTTAGCATTGAGGGTTCTGGCCTGACCATTGCCGTGATGTTCGGCAGTGACGGTGAAAATTTTCTGACCAAAAACATTCGCGGCATCAAGATCATGCGCTTTAAGACGATTGAAGCTGCGACCAAGGCGCTGATCATCAATAAAGTCGATGCCTTTCTCCATGATGCACCGTACATCTGTTCGTTTGTGGCCACCCATCCATCAGATAAACTCTCAGCCATCAAGTCCATGGTGACGGAAGATTTTTTAGGTTGGCAACTCCGCAAGGACGACGAAGAACTGCGGCGGCAGGTCAATCTCTTTCTCAAGAAAAGCAAGGCCAACGGGCAACTCCAACAAACGATTAAGCAATGGATTCCCAACCTCTAACCCATGTTTAACATCATTTTTCGCAACCCATTGATATTATTGAGAAAAATATTTTCATGGCACTACATTTTAAGTTTTGGTATGATTTTTAATGCAGTTAAAACAATATGTTGCGCCGCATGGCACTACAATTGTTAAATATGGGCTAATCAACGAGACCATCAACCTTTAACCGTGAAGTTTTTTTGATGAATCCAACAATACACACCATAGGCAAGCGACAGGACTATCTCTCCTGGGATGAGTATTTCATGGCCGTTGCCCTGCTCTCGGCCTTTCGTAGCAAGGATCCCAACACCCAGGTGGGGGCCTGCGTGGCCAATGAACAGAACAAAATCGTCGGGGTAGGTTATAACGGATTCCCTTGGGGATGCTCGGATGATGAACTACCTTGGGCCAGAGAGGGAGCATTTCTCGATACCAAATACCCCTTCGTCTGTCACGCCGAGGTGAATGCGGTCCTCAACACCATCACCCATAATCTCAGCAATTGCCGCATCTTCGTTGGCCTTTTTCCGTGCAACGAGTGCACCAAGGTCATTATCCAGTCGGGAATTAAAGAAATTATCTATCTATCAGATAAATACAAAGATACCGACACCGTGCGGGCCGCAAAGATGATGCTGGATCGGGCCGGCGTTCGCTATCGACAGTTTGAAAGCAAACGAAAAACTCTTTGCATTGAACTGACCATAGAAGAGTGATGTGCAGTGCAACATTTATAGGAGCAAAGCACCCCAAGGGCACTTTACCCTAAGGACACTTCCTTCGGGGCGCCTGCGGGGAGTAATAGGCTGTAAAGAAATGAATATAAGCACAAATGTTACCCGGCGACACCTTATTCCTTTTCTAAATCAAAACTGCAATATTACAGAAAGAATAATTAGTTACAGGCCGCTTACAACAAGAGAGAATGGGATGCGATCCTATGCAATAAGTGAATACTTGAAATAGAAATAGTATTATGCCACGCATCCTCAGTGTTCATATCCTTGAAAGCTCATATCCTGGAGTGATCCATCGTTTTTTTGCACGATAACTCCGCATCCTTCAGTGATGACTCCCACCTGATATATCTGGCGGTGCAGAGTTGTCATCACGAGCGTTTGCAGCGCAATTTCCTGACCGGCACGAACCGTAAACACAAGCTGATAATCATCCCCACCCTTGAGTTGCAGATCCTTTTTTTCCTGCCCCAGAAACAAAGCCGCACGGTCGAGAATCGGTAAACAGGGGAGTTTTTCAGCATACACACGGCTCCCAACCCCACTCTCTTGACAAATATGGGCCAGATCGGTGGCCAGACCATCAGAAATATCCTGCATGGCAGTCACCCAACCCGACATGGCCAATGCTTGCCCCAACTCAATCTGTGGAACGGGGTTGAGATGAGCCGCCAAGAGTTCCTGCCACAGGCTCCCCACCGCTACCCCCTCCCCTTTTGACCTTTGCAGCAAAGCCAGTCCGGCCGCCGCCGAACCTAAAGGGCCGGAAACAAAGACCACATCGCCAGGCTTGGCGCCACAACGATAGAGTGCCTGCTTACCAGCGGGTTCGCCTAGCACCGTCACCGAAATCACCAGCTCACTTCCCCGCACCGTATCGCCACCAATCACCACGCAGTCATATTCAGCAAGGATGGCAGTCGCTCCAGCCAGCCAAGAGTGCAACCATGTTGTCGACAGAGAGGGTGGCAGGCACAACGAGAGAAGGACAAAGCGGGGCCGTCCACCCATGGCCGCGATGTCGCTCAAATTAACGGCCACACTTTTACGACCTAGAAGTTCAGGAGCATGCCAGCTTCGATCAAAGTGGACACCATCCACCAAGGTGTCAGTACTGATCAACCATTGTCCGGCCCCAGTGGCCTTACCAAAGACCGCACAATCATCACCAATGGACTTGATCAAGTCGGGGGCGGTACTGACAGAAGCCTCTCTGATGAAATGAATCAGCTCGCGTTCCGCTATTGTGCTCACTCCAAACCCACCACCAGCATTTCCGCTCATCATTTGATCCGCTTGAGGAATGGAGTTTTTTTCACCTCCTTGGGTGCAGGAGCAGAAGGAGCGGATAAAGGGGGAGCGCCAAAATCAACCGCCTTCACAAATCGTTGTTCACCGCCCATAGTAAAGACCTCCATGCCCGTCAACTGCGGAGTTCGTAAGGTCCAGGCCATCTCCTGGGGCGGAATGGACAAAAGGGTGAGACCCACCACCCACCACTCATCTTTCTTCCGACTTGGATCCCTTGCAATATCAGTGACTAAGGCATAGTTAGCCATGACCTGTGGTTCCTTGGCAACAATCAGTACCAGATCACCAATATCGGTGCTGTCCTTAAAGCGGATCACCTTTTTTAATTCAGCAATTATTTTTTCCATGTTATTTTCATTCTTTTTTTGTCAAAAAAATTACGGGACAGGGGTAAATACCGTCGTTGATTCCAGGAGAATGGTATCATTCTTGATCTCGCTACGCGTCGCGACCACTTCATACGCCGATAGACCATCAAGAAGGGGTAAAATCACCTGTTCACTGATCACCTTTGCCTGGCGAGCGACCTCAGGTTCCTGGAGGGCTAAAATAACACTCCCCCAGTTGATCACCCCTTTCACCATGGTCACCAGAGAGGCGATCTCAATATAACTGATCGAATTATTGGCCTTGGCAGTAAGCCCTTGATTCAGTTTTTGATTAACCTTGACAAAGCCAGCGCTGCTGACCAAGCCCTTTCCGTCCTGACTGTCAATGATCTTTTTCACCAAATCCACCGTAGTGGCCATCAGGAGATAGCCCTTATGGATTGCGAACACCGGCTGCATACTGGGATGAAGAGAAATATCGAGGATATTGAAGCTCACCCCTTTATACTCCTCAGTCCGGGTAGGAATCCCCGTTTTGGCCAATTGCGACTGAGCCAATTGCATGAAATCCTTTTCCTTTTCCAGCTTGAGAAAAACCGCCCCATTGGGTAAGGGGACAAGACCGGTGGTGAGGATCTCTTTGAGAACAACGACCGCCTCAGAACCAAACATCGCAAATATCTCTTGCAATTCCAGGCCAGTAGAAGTCTTGACCCCTTGTTCCAAAGCCTTTACCTGTTCGGCGCTGTCCTGCATTTCACGGGTAAACGACTCCCAGAAAATTTGCATATCCACGCTGTTACTCCAATAATAGCCCATGATATCAGCGGGAATCATGGATAATGACGCATTTTCCGTTGGCGACACGGCCAGTAGTTTGGCCAGCACCGGATCAATTTTTTCTTTGTTAAAGAGGGCAATCCCCTTATCTCGAATCCCGCCTTTATCCTGCCAGACGCCAAAGGCTATCCCCTGCCATCCCTGCAAGGGGCTCAAAGTCTTTTCAATCTCCTCCTTTTGCAAGGCATCAAACCCTTCTGTCAAATGACGGAGCTGCTGATGAAGCGCCGGAGTTGAAACAAACGAAAAAAATTGAGCATCCGTAAACTCTTGATGCAGACGAGTATATTCTTGAGACTGAGCCAAGTTTTTTTCTTTCTTATCATTTCTGTCCAAACTCGCCCGCACCAGTTTATCATCAAGGGCAGCTATGATAAGGCCACAGGACGAGGTCACGGTCAATGTGGTCTCGGAGCTCAAACGATACTGCTGAAGACTGTGCTTCCCGTGCGCGCTGGTGGTTTGTTCCAATTTGCCAGCAAACAGAGAACTGAGCATTTTTAAAAATTCACTGTTGCGTTTGGGCTTGGCAATACAGACAAAGCTGGATGCCATTATTTTTTCAGGGACATTCAAATTCACCTCAGCAATCGGCAGCAGGGCCAAGGTAAATTCCTGACCAAAGAACTCCTGAAAAAGCGGGCTGCCCAGAAATGTCTCAACCTCCTTACGAGTATCGCTGACCTCCGTAACGACTTCGGACCCCAGACCAAGATCGGTGGCAATTTTGACAAAATCCATACCCGTAACCGCCTTGCCCATGCGGGAAGCTGTAAAATCAGTGAGCAAGGAACCAAGATTTTTTTGTTCAACAACGAGCAGAACATCTTCCGGCAGAAAATCAGCGGCAGTTTCACGATACGACCTAATGCTGACAAAATAATAGCCGATGACTGCCAGCAAGCCAGCCAGCCCTATGATAAACCATGTTTTTTTCATTTCAGTTCCCTTGATATTTTTTAACTGATTTTCTTTTTTGTGTTTCCATCTCTTCTAAACCGTCGCACATAAATAACTTGGACTTTTAAGGTTCATGAGCGGCATCCCCCAAGGGCACTTCCTTCGGGTCGCCTACGGGGCGTAATAGGCCGTTAAGAAATGGATAAAAGGTACAAGTTATTTCTTAACGGCCTCTAAAATCCATGATAAGTAAATCTGCATAAATATTTATAAAATCTTGACAGGCTTGGCATTTTATG
>DYDK01000127.1 GCA_020717935.1 Desulfocapsa sp. | reverse complement strand
GCGCCACGCCGCAGACAAATCGCCACACTCCGCTCATCCGCTCTTCGTTGTGCCCATTGTTGCCCGTCTTGCTCCCAAGCCCTTTCAAGGTCGCGCAGATGATGGGCGTTGCAGAGAGCATGCGCCTGACCATAATGGAAGTAGGGCTTCCAGTGATCATGACAGAGGATACCTTGGTAATGTGGCAGAATCCCAATCTCGTCCAGCGCCTTGCCGCCTCGATTCGTATGGGGATAAAAATAGCTAAACCTGTCATTTGAGGCATTATGCAGCCAGCTTCGGGTACCGCCAATATTGATACCGGTTTCATCGACATGCATCAAGGCAGAAAGCGATAGCTGTTTTTTTACCCAGTCGTCAAAAAAATCAAGACGCTCAAATGCATCCCTGTTGAAATTGACAATTGAACCAGCACTGACTGGAATCTGCATCTGGTTCAGGAAGTGCTCCTCGATGCGATTATAGGGAACCATCTGGTACTGGGACATATAGACCGAATTGACCTTGACGCCGATGCCGTATTGCACCGAACGAGATACCCCTTCCGGAAATGGGGCGATGTAGCGTTTGCCATGCTGGTCTTCCAGGATCTGGGCGCGCCATTCGGTGACAACTGTGCTGATATCCAGATCGATAACCTGTCTGACCTCATGCCCTGCCTCCAGGTACTGGCCAGGTGGCAAAAGGTTTCTGTTAACCTGGATAATCTCGATAATATCTGAGCTGGCAACCTGTTTAAGGGTTGTGCCAGCATGTCCCTGTTGGCCACCGGGTTTACGCCCGCTCGATTTTTGTGGTTCTTTCTTGCGATAGGGATCTGTCACCGGCGGCTTGCTGCTGTTCCGGCTATTGAGCCCTAAACGGTTTACCAAAATGGAGATCAGAAGCAACAACACTTCAAGGCTGGGCTTCAATGCTGGAGAAAGATCTTTCTCCGCTGCGACCAGTTCAGTAACCCGCTTTACTGTTGAGCCTCTTGCAAAATGATCTTTTCGCCCAATCTCTTCGTTATGCTCAAAATTTTATCATCGGAATATCAACTACATGCCTGAGGTAAAATTTTTAGCATGCCTCGATTTTGAACGAAAATCTTCATTTTGCAAGAGGCTCTGTTGCTTCGACATGAATATTGTCAACCGTCATTTGATCCCCCGTGTGTTGGTGATACTTCATTATAACACGGGTTTTTAAAAAGGATTTTTTGTCTCCAGGTTGCCCTTGGCAGCATTTTTAAATTTTGAATGTTCCCCTGTTTACAGTTCTACCGGGAAATACTGCTGTCAAAAAGATCCCAACAAGACCCACTGGTTCCGCTTTATCAATCAAGTCCCGCTAAATAAGGCCAGTCAGGAAGAATTGCTGGTGAATTTTCTTGAGTACAAAGAAATCACTTGCGACGAAGAAAGAACGAATGCACCAAAAGTCACCAAGTCTTTCAGTTGGGTAATGGCCCTGGAAATTACCAAAGAGAATGTCTGGGAGGTCATGCGTGCCGGCCGTGTCCGTTGGCGGATTGAGAATGAGACCTTCAATACGCTTAAAAATCAAGGGTATAGCCTTGATCATAATTACGGACTGGGGAAGAAGCATCTGAGCAGCGTCTTTGCCACAATGATGATGCTGGCCTTTCTGGTGGATCAGGTACAGCAAATGTGCTGCCCGCTCTTTCAGGCGGTCAGAAAGAAACTGGGCTGCAAGAGACTGCTATGGGGAAAGGATCCGTGGCTATTTCCATAGATATAAGTCGTTGCCATCTATGGAAGTGCTTCTTCGTTTGATTGTCTATGGAGCTGAAAAGCAAGAGCTCCCAGACATATCGTAAGAGATAAAGGTGAGACGGAAGATTGTCAAAGATCAGGCTCCTGCTGGTATCATCCAGCGGGACGGACAGGATAGGTATGTCAAAAATACACGGTTTCTGGTCGTTTTTTCTACAACTTAAGCCATGAGACAGCCTCTCAGCCATATCGGGAATGGCTGATAAAAGGCTCAGGTAAAAACCAGTCCTCAGTGGCCGACGGGCTTCCCAGTGAAATCTAAAGTGTACTTAACTTCATTTATAGCACATTTCGTCGATTTTTTTTCTTTGCGATACTGAAGGGAGGAGAAACCGTTTCCTTTGTCCTGCAAATGTTTTTTGTGTTGACACTGATGGGCCGATGGGGTAAATAACTTTTTTCATTTTTGTCGTATTGATTGTGAACGGACGAAGTAAATGTGAGTGGTTCTTTTTATAGAAATTCACTCAAAATACTATATCAGGGTAATCAATTGAACAGGAGCAGTAACAGGAATGCCAACAATTAATCAGCTCGTTCGGCAGGGCAGAAAGAAATTAGTAAAAAAGACCAATACGCCTGCGTTAAAGGGGTCTCCTCAGAAGCGTGGTGTATGTGTTCGTGTTTATACCACCACTCCGAAGAAGCCAAACTCAGCACTACGAAAAGTAGCAAGGGTTCGATTGACCAATGGGATTGAGGTTACTTCCTATATTCCAGGAATTGGTCATAATCTACAAGAGCATTCGGTGGTGCTTATCCGCGGTGGTCGTGTGAAAGATCTTCCTGGTGTTCGGTATCATATCGTTCGTGGTACCCTTGATACCCTTGGCGTTTCTAACAGGAAGCAGGGACGCTCTAAATATGGTGCTAAGCGCCCGAAATAATCACTTGGGTGACGGCTTGTCAAAAGTCACCAATACATAGTTCTTGCTGTGAAAGAGGATAGAGATGCCACGAAGAAAGATTGTAGAAAAAAGAGAAGTTGATCCAGATCCCCGTTTTAATTCTGTGCTGGTCAGTAAGTTCACCAATGGAATTATGGAGCGAGGCAAGAAAAGCGTTGCTCAGCATATACTCTATGGTGCCATGGATATCATAGCGGGTAAAATTACTGAGAGTGATCCGTTGACCGTTTTTGAAGAAGCCATGGAGAAAGTTCGACCAAAGGTTGAAGTTAAGTCGCGTCGTGTTGGTGGGGCAACCTATCAGGTTCCTATGGAAGTTCGGCAATCACGAAGAAATGCATTGGCTATGCGCTGGATTATATCCTATGCCAAGTCTCGTTCTGGTAAGTCCATGGCTGAGAAATTAGCCGCTGAGTTGATGGATGCCTTCAATAATCGTGGTGCCGCCGTTAAAAAGCGGGATGATACCCATCGAATGGCAGAGGCCAATAAGGCATTTGCTCATTATCGTTGGTAATCAGTGTTTCAAGGGTAAGAACGACAGTGCTTCGCATAGTAAAGGTGAACCGTCAAAAGAAGTCTTTATGTTTGATCGGTTTGAGGAATTTTGATGGCGGCTCATGAGGATCTATCCAAGGTACGAAATATAGGCATAATGGCCCATATTGATGCTGGAAAGACTACAACAACTGAACGAATTCTTTATTATACCGGACGGTCGCATAAATTGGGTGAGGTTCATGATGGCAATGCCGTTATGGACTGGATGGAACAGGAGCAGGAGCGCGGAATTACGATTAGTTCAGCTGCTACAACCTGTTTTTGGCATCAAGCGAAAATAAATATTATTGACACTCCTGGTCATGTCGATTTCACTGTTGAGGTGGAGCGATGTTTGCGGGTACTGGATGGGGTAGTTGCTGTTTTTTGTGCCGTTGGTGGTGTTGAGCCCCAATCAGAGACGGTGTGGCGACAGGCAGATAAGTACTCTATCCCCAGAATTGCCTTTATTAACAAAATGGATCGTGTCGGGGCTGATTTTCACCGATGCCTCAAGATGATAGCTGACCGGTTGGGTGTAAATCCGGTCGCTGTTCAATTGCCCGTGGGATGTGAGTCGGCTTTTGAAGGCGTGATTGACCTTATTGAAGGGAAGATGCTCATCTTTGATGAGGCCACATTGGGGCAAGAAGTTCAGGAATTCGACATTCCTGAAAAATATCAACAAGAATTCACGGCCGCACATATGGTGCTCCTCGAAAAGTTGGCCGACTTTGATGAGGAGATCATGGGAAAATACCTAGAGGGCAAACCAGTGTCTCCTGAAGAGATTTATTCAGCTCTCAGGAAAGCAACATTGAGTCTTGGCCTTGTTCCCGTCCTTTGTGGCAGCGCCTTTAAGAATAAAGGGATTCAACCCTTACTGGATGGTGTTATTCGCTATCTGCCTTCACCTGTTGATATTCCGTCAGTGGAAGGTGTGGATGAGCATAATCACCTTGTTGTGCGATCCGCAAACGACGATGCCCCTTTCTGCGGCTTAGTCTTTAAGTTGATGAGCGACTCCTTTGTTGAAAATCTTGCCTACCTGCGTATCTATTCAGGGAGGCTTAAGGTTGGTGAAAAGGTTTTTAATCCTATCAAAAAAAAGCAGGAAAAAATTTCTAAGCTTCTCAAGCTTCATGCGAATAAGCGAGAAGAGGTGAAGGAAATTGGTTGCGGTGATATAGGCGCAGTGATTGGTCTCAAATTTACGACCACTGGTGACACTCTTTGTGCAGCTGGTGATTATATCGTTCTTGACCAAATGGAGTTCCCCGTGCCTGTAATCGGGGTTGCCATTGAGGCCAAAAGCAAGGCTGATGAGAAGAAACTTGCTGAAACCCTGCAAAAGTTGGCACTCGAAGATCCTTCTTTTACCATATCTACCAACGAAGATACCGGTCAGACGATTATTTCTGGAATGGGTGAATTACACCTGGAAATTATCATTGATCGTTTGCTTAATGATTTTAAGGCTTCTGCTAATGTGGGCAAGCCACAGGTCGCCTATAAAGAAACGATTGGGACTAAGGCCGAGGCTGAAGGAAAATTTGATCAGTATACCGGTGCCAAAGGTCAATACGGGCATGTTATTTTAGAGGTTGAGCCCCTTCTTCGCGGGGCAGGTTTTTTATTTGAATGCAAAGTTAGTGAAGAACAGATCCCAAAGTTGTATTTGAAAGCGATTGAAAAGGGAGTTGTTGATAGTTTGGATGCAGGCCCATTGATCGGATATCCCTTGACTGACATGAAAGTCAATCTGATTGGCGGGTCGTGCCATGAAGATGATTCCACTGAGATGGCCTTTGGTATATCGGCATCAATGGCGATTCGTCGAGCAGTTGTTGAGGCAAATCCCTTACTGCTTGAACCGGTAATGAGTGTTGAGGTTGTTACTCCTGAGCAGTATCTTGGAGATGTTATCAATGATCTCAACAGTAAACGGGCTCAAATTGGTATTGTTGAGAGTATTCATGATTTGCAGGTTGTTCACTCGCATGCTCCATTAGCTGAGTTGTTTGGATATTCAACATCCTTGCGTTCCGTAACCCAGGGGCGGGCCAATTTTACCATGCGCTTTTTAGAGTATGATATTGTTCCGAGTGCGAAAGCAGATATAATAGTTAAAAAGTTCAGAGGCATATAAGCTCAAACGAATTGAGGTGTGATTATGGCAAAAGAAAAATTTGATAGAAAAAAGCCCCATGTGAATGTGGGTA
>DYDK01000126.1 GCA_020717935.1 Desulfocapsa sp. | reverse complement strand
AAAGGCTTGGCCGGAGTCGATGCCGAAGACGGCGATGGCCGCGGCAATGGCTAGCTCGAAGTTGTTGGAGGCGGCGGTAAAGGAGAGGGTGGCCGACTGTTCGTAGGTGGCCCCGGCCTTCATGGAGAGAAAGAAGGAGACCAGAAACATCATCAGGAAGTAGATGGTGAGCGGAATGGCGATGCGGATCACATCAAAGGGCAATTGGACAATGTATTCGCCCTTGAGTGAGAACATGACGAGGATGGTGAAAAGCAGAAAGATGAGGGTAAGCGGGCTGATGCGCGGGATCAGTTTTTCCTGGTACCAGGTCTCGCTTTTGAGTTTGACGCCAATCAGCCGGGTCAACATACCGGCAATGAAGGGGATGCCGAGATAGATGAAAACCGACTGGGCAATCTCGCCCATGGAGACGGCCACCACCGTGCTTTCCATATTCAGCCAGCCGGGAACGATGGTAATAAAGAACCAGGCATACAGGGAGAAGAACAGCACCTGAAAGATGGAGTTGAAGGCGACAAGACCGGCGCAGTACTCCCGGTCGCCATTGGCCAGATCATTCCAGACGATGACCATGGCGATGCAGCGGGCAAGACCAATGAGGATCAGTCCCACCATGTATTCGTGATGACCGGAGAAAAAGGCGACGGCCAGCCCGAACATGAGGATGGGCCCGATCAGCCAGTTCTGGATCAGCGAGAGCAGGAGCACCCTGGTGTTGCGGAAGACCTCGTGCAGCTTTTCGTAGCGGACCTTGGCCAGCGGCGGATACATCATCAGGATCAGGCCGACGGCGATGGGGATGTTGGTGGTACACATCTGGAAGGAGTTGATCAGGTCACGAATACCGGGGTAGAGATAGCCAACAGCAACACCGGCAAACATGGCAAGAAAGATCCACAGGGTGAGAAAGCGATCAAGAAATCCCAGTTTTTTAATATTATTCCCCATGTGCTCACCTTTTTTTACTGATGCCCTGGTGCTTTTCGGCCACAGGCCTTTTTGTCTTTTGTAGCCAGATAAGCGGTCAGTGCCTGTTGATCTTCTTGGCTCTGAGGCAGAGCGACAAGTTCGTCACGGAGCCATCGTGTGATTTGCTGAGAGAGAGGGTTGTCGTCAATGCTCAATTGATAATACATCCACTGTCCCCCTCGCCGCCCTGTGACCAGTCCGCCATTACGCAGAAAGCTCAGGTGTCGTGATATGGTGGACTGCGGCAGGTTGAGGGCCGCCATCAAGTCGCAGACGCATCGTTCGCCGCTGGTGAGCAGCGCCAGAATCCGCAAACGGATCGGCTCGGAAAGGGCCTTGAAAAGTTGTGCCGTTGTCTTCATGTATATATCTATATCCGCATAAGCAGATATGGTCAAGGTGGATTTTTACAATAGATTTTGGTTGTAGTATTTGTCCAATAGTAACTATCCAGCTTATATTGATGAAATGGTAGAGCCTCTTGCAAAATGATCTTTTCGCCCAAACTCTTCGTTATGCTCAAAATTTTATCCTCGGAATATCAACTATATGCCTGCGGTAAAATTTTTCGCATGCCTCGATTTTGAACGAAAATCTTCATTTTGCAAGAGGCTCGGTGGAAAAGGAAGTGGCCTGTTTTTCCTCCCGCCGCACTGATTTGATGGCCGAACGCCCCAAAACCGCAGTTCAAAAAACAACTCATGCAATCAAAAAAAACAGTGCCGATGTATAGAATGAGGGATTATGTGTATGGTCAGTGGTCGGAATCCATGATTTTTTCACCTAATACTCCATAACCTTTACTCGTCACTTGGAGCTTTTCGGCGTGTGGCCAGACAGTCAGCAATACTGGGGCGGCGAGTGTTTCAGCGCTGTGCTGCTCGATGGCCTGGACTTCCTGCGGGGTCAACACCCGCGGAGCAACGACTTCAGCTCGTACGATCCAGGAACCCTCGCTCAAGACTGCATCCACAGATGGGGCAAAACAATTTTGAATGGCCTCTATGTATGACCGCACAGTGGCCTCGGTTAGGGCCTGCGCTTTTTCACTTTCCGGCGTGGTGATGCCCAGATGGGCTTCACCGAACAAAATAGGGCCTTTTGAAGAGATATCGGAGGTCGTAGTTCTCCGTATCACAACGCGCAGGTTTGTTTCCTGCAAACGATCTTGCAGCATCTTTTCAAATTTCGCAATTTCTCCCGGCAATGGTTCATGGGGACTCTGAATGGCCACAACCAAAACAGGCCGTGAAGCCAACTCAACCAATTCTATATCAAGAAACTGCAAGGCCGGGCGGGTTGAAGCTATCTCACGAGCGACCTGTTCGGCCTGTTGGAGCAGTCGCATCGACGAGGACATCTTTGCTTCTGTGACTTTTCCGTCGAGATTGAGATAGGGACGAATATTGGTAGAGCCGGTTGCCGAAACATCCTTAGTAACACTGCAACGCATAAAAAGACGCACCGGTTCGCCAAGCCGATTGCGCAAGGTATCTTCCATGTTTTTTACGCTTGCAGGTTCAACCACACGCGGGGTTTCTACCGTTGAGATCACATCCATACCATCCTTGCGTTGACTGAACTCAACCTTCACGAGGGCAGTATTAGGCACCTTGGCCAGTGCCTCATCAAGGACGGCAGTGATATCGGCCTCAATTCTCACATTCCGCACCAGACCATAAAGATAACTGGAGAGCAGAGCCGTCACCAGTATAAGGCCGACAATGGCGGCGGAAAAACGACGAATTAAGCTTCTGAGAGACCCTATCTCGGCCCGGGTGACAAAACCCGCCACAAAAAAGAGGGTGGCACCAACCATAAGAATGGCCAGAACATTGGCAAAAAAGAGGAGGAACGCCCCCCAAGCACCCTGATAGGCGCCACTCGCAAGACAAAGCCCCATTGCCGCTATCGGTGGATTCAAGGCCGTTGCCAAAGCCCCATTGCCGCTATCGGTGGATTCAAGGCCGTTGCTATCGCCACGCCGGGCAGGGCCGGAGAAACACGCTCGTCGATCATTGCCAGCACACCGGCAAAACCGGCCAGCGAGGCGACAAAGAGATCAATCAGAGTCGGGCGGGTCTGTGCCAGAAGTGCTGCCGAGGGCTCCCCCATGATCGGCATCTGGCCCAGCAAAAAACAGAGGCCAACACCAAGTGCCGCCCCACCAAACTCGGCAAGCAATGCCCGCCCAAGCAGTTGAAAATCACCCCGCATCAGCCCCAGGGAGATTCCGAAAATCGGGGTCATCAACGGGGCTACAATGTTGGCCCCGATCAGAGTCGCATCGCTGTTAATAATCAAGGCAAAACCGGCAATCAGCTCAGAGATACCGAGCAGGGCATAATAGATCGGAGTCGTTTTCGATCCTATGGCAATATCCTGTAACACCACGGCACGGCGTTTGGAACTTACTGATCCGATTTCAGTAATTGCACTCCACCACGCCGGTTGCCATGAGGATTGATTCTGATTCATTTCACTGCGGCCTCAATCAAAAGGAATCGAATATAGAAGGAGCTGGTTTTGAGCCGTCTCCGGTTGGTACTGTCGGCTTTTTGGGTGCTGGCGGCGCCTCGACAACGGGTGCGGCGACAGGCGTGGACACAGCCTCTTTCGGTGCAGGTAGGGCCTCCACCATAGGCTCATTATTGTCACCCGACACTTCCGGCGCAGGGTTTTCCATTGAGCCCGTCTCTTCCTGAGCCTGATCCGGTTGCCCAGGACCGGCCGTAGCGGGTGCCAACTGGCCGGATTCGCTCTGGTCTGATTTCCCCGACTCCTCAACAGGGGCTTTGATCAAGGTCTCCTTGGTCGGCGTACGCCAGTCAAGTCTGCTGTTATCGACCCACCCTTCAAGTCGGCCCTTCTCCGTACTCCAGACCTCGACAACAGTAAAACTGTCATTTTCTTGATTTGTCGAGACCTGCATCCTATAACTGTTTGGAATTATTGTTTTTAGCAAATAACTACTGCGTATTTTTGTGCCTGGTGTCCAATTTTGCATGGTGGCAGCCAAAAGCTATAAGTATATGAATTTACAGCATCTTACTGTAGTATCATTTCAGAGTACAATGTCCAATTACGAGGTCTGTACTCACAAAGGCATACCCTTTTTCAAGCCGGGTCCGGGTCACTTTTTCATGCCTGCCGAGGCGTCCCAAAACCTTCGAGGAAGCAGAAGCCTTCGCATACACCGGCAGTCCAGTGCTGATTACGAAATAGGTTCGACCGGTCTCTTGAAGGGGGGCGGCTCATTGCCGAGGGACGAATCGACCAATTGCGGCGTAGAACATGCCGTAACCGTTAGAGTTATCGCCACTCCCACAACAGTAGCTATGCCACGACGAAATGTTGTTTTTTTTTCATAATTATTTTCCCCTCAGATGCTCAGTTCGAGGTCAATCGTTTTTTTGTATGTTTTAGCCATTTTTATGTGAACGAGATTGCCCTGTTTTATATAACCAATGGGCCGATATGTACTTTATTGGCAGTAATGGGCGAACTATCTGGAATGCCACCATCGTCACAGCGGTTCGAGAAATTTTGGATATTGTCGAAGAGATGGCAGATTCACAAGCGTTGGAGATGCTGACTGCTGAAGAATATTGTCATCAATGTCGATGATGAAATCAACCAAGCATAGAGTAAACGATTTGGCGACCAAATCGCTTTTTAATAATCACACTGTGATTTGAGGTTTGAAAGACTTGAAAATAAAACTTATGACGGTTTCTGGATTTTTTTGTAAATTCCGCGACACTACACATTTCATTCTTTCCTCAAGTTTTTGATGGGACACAGTTCGTAACTTGTACTTCTTCCTTTTCCTGGACATTTTTGCAGGATATTTTTTTCCATAAGATCGCTGAGATCACGGCTGGCTGTTACCTTGCTGCACTTCGTCATTAGCGCATATTTTCGGGTTATCATACCTCCTTCAAATCTTTCACCGGCATCCAGCAGTTGGTTGATTATCTTGTGCTGTCGGGCATTGATGGCAATATTTTTATGATACTGCCAGGACGCGGCCTTCTGGATAACTTTTTCAATAAACCATTCAGATTTATTGATGGCAGCCGTCAGGGTCTGTAAAAACCATTGGAGCCAGGCGGTGATATCCAGGTCTTTCTTGCCGGTAGTTTCAAGAACACGAGAATACCCTTTTCTGTCCAGGCTCATCCGCTCTTCGATAGGCAGAGCGCGAAGCGATCTGACTTATCAGCCGGATAACTCCCTTTCAGCGTTAGGAATACTGTTGGGAACAAAAACAAATGGCAATAAATTCTCCCAAAATGTTGGGTATAGTATTGGGTAGCATAATTTCAAGGCATAAAAAAGGGGTTAGAAATTAATCTAACCCCTTGATATCTTTACTGGTGGGCGAGGCGGGAGTCGAACCCGCGACCTTCGGCTTCGGAGGCCGAGAAGTTGATTTTCCTTTCTTTTTCTATCCTTTCCCATTATTATATATTTAGTGCCTTACCCCTGAAAGCCTATCATAAAAAACAAGAAATTTTTTATGCAAC
>DYDK01000125.1 GCA_020717935.1 Desulfocapsa sp. | reverse complement strand
GCCTGCCCCAAGCAGATCTCGATCACCAATATCGCCCGCCTCAACCGGGAGTTTATCAAGGCCGCCCTGTTTTCCCGTGAGGAATAAGGCGGTCAGAAGGCCTTTCTCCCGCATCGCTGACAAATGAATACAGATTCATTTATCAGCCAATTTCCATTCGTTTTTTGTTGACAAATAAATTGTTCAGGGATATTGTCGGTCGCTGAATGATACTTCAATAGTCTATTATCTGTATGAAACTGATCGGAAGATTGGTTGCCATAACACGATATAAGCGATGAAACATTCAAACGGTCATAGCCGGTATGACCTTCCTTTTTTCTACAGAGAAAAAAGGCGGTAATCGGTATGTATATTGTTTTTTGGTAAAGGTTGCAGTTAACTGAGTCAATTTTTAAGGAGGAAAATTCATGGCAAAGCATGAGACACCCCTGTTGGACGAGCTTGAGAAAGGCCCCTGGCCAAGCTTCGTTACCGACATCAAACGACAGGCAGAGAAAAAACCGGAGTGTTGGGATATTCTTGGCCAGGTGGAACTGTCGTACAAAGAGAGAATCACCCATTGGAAACATGGCGGTATTGTTGGTGTTTTCGGGTATGGTGGTGGTATTGTCGGTCGCTATTCCGATATGCCTAAACGGTTTCCTGGTGTTGAGCATTTCCACACCGTTCGTCTGGCCCAGCCTGCATCTAAGTACTATACCACCAAGCATCTGCGCGACATCTGCGATTTGTGGGAGAAATATGGTTCCGGTATGACCAATATGCATGGATCCACTGGCGATATTATTATGCTCGGTTGTCGTACCGAAGCCTTGGAGCCTTTCTTCTATGAGCTGACCCACAACATTCAGCAGGATCTCGGTGGTTCCGGTTCCAACCTGCGGACCCCTGCTAACTGCCTGGGTCAATCCCGTTGTGAGTGGGCCTGCTATGACACTGAAGAGGCCTGCCATCACCTGACCATGCACTATCAGGATGAGATCCATCGCCCCGCGTTCCCCTATAAGTTCAAATTCAAATTCTCCGGTTGTCCCAATGACTGCGTAGCCGCGATTGCCCGGTCAGATGTGGCGGTTATCGGCACCTGGCGCGATAACATCCGTATCGATCAGGCTGCCGTCAAAGAGTATGTTGCCGGAAATATTCCAGGAAACGGTGGCGCTCATGCTGGCCGCGACTGGGGTAAGTTCGACATCCAGAAAGAAGTTATCGCTCTGTGTCCAACCGAGTGTATGTGGATGGAAGGCGGCGAACTGAAGATCGATGATTCAGAGTGTACCCGTTGTATGCACTGCATCAATGTTATGCCCAAAGCCTTGCGTCCAGGTGCCGATCAAGGCGCGACCATCTGTTGCGGTGCCAAGGCCCCAATTCTTGATGGCGCCCAGTTTGCCACCCTTATTGTTCCTTTCATGAAGGCGTCAGCCGACAACGAGTTTGAAGAGCTGATTGAATTCATCGAGAAGATCTGGGATTGGTGGATGGAAGTTGGCAAGAACCGTGAGCGCGTGGGTGAGACCATGCAACGCATCGGTCTGCCAACCTTTATCAAGGTTATGGATCTTGAGCCCATTCCTCAGCATATCAAAGAGCCTCGTTCTAATCCTTATGTTTTCTGGCAGGAAGAAGAGGTTGAGGGTGGATTTGAGCGAGATGTTGATGAGTTCCGTGCCCGCCACGCAGCTTAATTAAGAAGGTCAATCGAGTAACAAACTCGTCTAAATAAGGAGATTTACATTATGGCTTACGATCCAGCCAACCCGATGTCCGATCGGATTTCCGATATCGGGCCTAGGTATTATTCTGATTTTCATCCCCCAGTGATTAAGGCCAACAAAGGCAAATGGCTGTGGCATGAAATCACTCAACCCGGCGTTCTGGTGCACAAATCAGAGACCGGTGATGAGTGTTGGACAGTCCGCGTAGGAGCTGCCCGTTTGATTTCCATCGAGCTTATCCGCGAAATGTGTGATATTGCTGACAAGCATTGCGAAGGGTTCTTCCGTTTCACTACACGAAACAATGTTGAGTTCATGGTGGATTCCAAGGCCAAGGTTCAACCTCTGCTGGATGATCTGGCAAGCCGTGGCAACAAGTTCCCAGTTGGTGGAACCGGTGCCGGCGTGACCAATATCGTTCATACCCAAGGTTGGGTTCATTGTCACACCCCTGCCACTGATGCCTCCGGCGTTGTCAAGGCAGTTATGGATGAGCTCTTTGACTACTTCACCTCCATGACTCTGCCTGCTCAGGTGCGTATTGCCCTGGCCTGCTGTCTGAATATGTGTGGTGCGGTTCATGCCTCTGATATCGCCATCCTTGGTGTACATCGCAAGCCACCTATGATTGATCACAAGCGGATCACCGGTGTTTGCGAGTTGCCTCTGGCCATCTCTGCCTGTCCACTTGGCGCGGTTAAACCTGCCAAGGCCACAGTCAACGGCGAAGAAGTCAAAACCGTTACTGTTAATGCAGAGCGATGTATGTTCTGCGGTAACTGTTACACCATGTGTCCCGCCATGCCTCTTGCTGATCCCGAGGGCGACGGTATTGCCATCCTGGTTGGTGGAAAGGTTTCCAACAGCCGGACTGCTCCTAAATTCTCCAAGCTGGTTATCCCCTTCCTGCCCAACACTCCACCTCGTTGGCCGGAGACCGTTGCCGCTGTTAAGGGTATCCTTGAGGCCTATGCCAAAGATGCTCGCAAATACGAGCGCGTTGGCGAGTGGGCAGAGCGTATCGGTTGGGAGAAGTTCTTTGAGAAGTGTGACATTCCGTTCACCATCAAGAGCATTGATGACTATCGCTTGGCCTATGACACCTGGCGTACGACCACTCAGTTCAAGTACACCTCTCATGTCAAATAATTGATGTGAGGGTCTGGTTGAATCTAAACCGTTTAGATTCAACCAGACCTGTTTGCTTGTCTGTTCACATTTTTTTAAGGAGTATGCATTATGGCACTCAGTAAAGACGAGCTTAAGGCTGCAATCATTAAGAAGGCAGAGACCGCTCCCAAACCACAGTTGTATATCAAAGATTTTTACGCCTGTGATCCTGACACAAAACCTCGTGAGATGAAGAATGTTGCCAATGATCTGGTCAAGGAAGGCAAGTTGATGTTCTGGTCTTCGGGTTCCACCACCATGTATGCTATTCCAAGCCGTATCAAGAACGAGGAAGGTACCAGCGGTGTGAATTAAGAGTGAAAGCTTTTCAACTTATTAAAAGTTGAGATGTGCTGAAAGTGCCGAGTTAAAAACTCGGCACTTTTTTGCCTTGTGTCCAAAGAGACAGGTCTGGGAAGCATGAACAATATTCTTTTTTTGGAGGCAGTTGATTCGACAAACCGGATAGCCCGAGAACTCGCCCTGTCTGGTAAGCCCCAAGGCTACGCAGTATTGGCCGATTGCCAAACAGCAGGACGAGGCCGGTTGGGAAAGGTATGGCAATCCCCACCCGACACAGGCCTCTATGGGACAATCATATTACGACCCGAACTTCGAATTGAAGACTATAGCAAGATTACGATCATGACGGGATTGGCGGTCTGCCTCGTTCTTGAGAAAATATGTCGTCTGGAACCGCAATTGAAGTGGCCCAACGATATTTATATTGCTGACCGGAAATGTGGCGGAATTCTGGTGGAAACCTCATCCTTACAAGGAGATCCGGGAGAACAAAATTTTGCCTTGGTAGGCATCGGGCTCAATGTCAATACTGAAAAAAAAGACTTTGATGATCCGTTACAAAAAACAGCCACCTCAATTCTCATTGAGAGCGGCAGAGAGCAGAGCATTCTGACTCTTTTCACTGCAATCCGCAACCAACTTCTCCACCTGGTATCACAACTGGAAACTGAAGGCTTTAGCAATATCCTCGATCAGTGGCGACAGCGGGATTTCCTTCATGGAAAATGGATGAACTGGGTGACTCCCGCCGGAAAGATTATCTATGGAAAATCACAAGGAGTGGACAATAATGGCATACTTATGGTTCGAGATCATACCGGAAAAAACCATGAGGTGTTGTCGGGTGATGTGACTTTAGCCACCAAGGAAAAAGGTGATCAATAGTCATTGATCACCTTTTTCCTGCCTCCCTGATTTAATAACGATAATAATCAGGTTTATATGGCCCTTCCAAGGGCACCCCAATATAGTCAGCTTGCTCTTTGGTTAAAACCGTCAGGTGGGCGCCAATTTTCTGCAAATGCAACCGGGCCACCATTTCATCGAGGTTTTTCGGCAGAAAATAGACCTTATTCTCATACTGTTGAGAGTGCTGCCACAGTTCAATCTGGGCCAGAACCTGGTTGGTGAAGGAATTACTCATGACAAAGCTGGGATGACCGGTGGCACAGCCAAGATTGACCAATCGGCCTTCGGCCAGCACAATAATCTTCTTGCCGTCCGGAAAAATCACATGATCCACCTGCGGTTTGATGTTATCCCAAGGCAAATCCCTGATTCCAGCAATATCAATCTCAGAATCAAAGTGACCTATGTTACAGACAATGGCTTGGTCCGGCATCTGCTCCATGTGGGTGCGGGTGATGACCCGCAGATTGCCGGTACAGGTGACAAAAATATTACCGATGGAGGCTACTTCTTCCATCGTGACCACACGATACCCCTCCATGGCCGCTTGTAAGGCACAGATCGGGTCAATCTCAGTGATATACACCGTGGCCCCCATACCGCGCAGGGCCTGCGCACAGCCCTTGCCCACATCACCAAAACCCACCACAACCGCATTCTTGCCAGCAATCATCACATCGGTGGCCCGTTTAATGCCATCGATCAGGGATTCGCGACAGCCATAAAGGTTGTCAAACTTTGACTTGGTCACCGAATCATTGACATTAAAGGCCGGACACATCAACTTGCCAGCCTTGGCCATCTCGTTGAGCCGATGAACACCGGTGGTGGTCTCCTCACTGATACCACGGATATTTTTCATATCATCCAAGTACTTATCGTGCATTACCAGGGTCAGGTCCCCGCCATCATCAAGGATCATATTGGGGCGCCAGCCGTCTGGGCCAAAAATGGTCTGATCGATACACCACCAGAACTCTTCTTCATTTTCACCCTTCCAGGCAAAGGTCGGGATTCCCGCAGCGGCCATGGCTGCGGCGGCATGATCCTGTGTCGAAAAAATATTACAGGATGACCAGCGCAACTCGGCCCCCAGGTCAACCAGCGTCTCCATCAATACCGCAGTCTGAATGGTCATGTGCAGACAACCGCCAATTCTGGCCCCTTTCAAGGGCTGGGCAGCCTTATATTTTTGGCGAAGGGCCATCAGGCCCGGCATTTCTGTTTCAGCAATTTCAATCTCCTTGCGTCCCCAGGCGGCAAGGGACATATCGGCTACTTTATAATCAGGTGTAGATGTCATTTATTTTCCTTTTGTTCTTTAATATGTTGATAAACTTAGGGTCTGTCCACAAATAACTTGAACAGATTGCATCTCATCTTCAGGCTATCTTTGGCT
>DYDK01000124.1 GCA_020717935.1 Desulfocapsa sp. | reverse complement strand
AATTACAGAATGTTCATGTTATATACAACTATGCGGTTTACTTGTAAGGGCCTCGGCAAGAATAAATCATCCCGTTTTGCTGGTCTTTTCAGTCATCTTCTTCGTCGCGAAAAGAGTTACATAGCCCTGCTATGCGCCTCTTTCCGCTCCTCGAATACGCCCCGTAGGAAGTCCCCTTGGGGGATGACTGAAAATCCTGCGCAATACGGAACAATTTATTCTTGCCGAGGCCCTAATGCCAGATGGCATGCACATTGACAGCGAGAAGGTAAGCGAATGACGACGAAGGAGGAAAGGGAGCATGGTGAGGAGCCATGTATTCAAGTCGACGAAAGTGTCCGACTTGAATGCGAAGTGGAATAAGAACTTTGACTGTTTATCGAGATTTACATGGTCATTCGTGAACTCTTGCTTGACGCGATATTAAATCTGACTATGCTATGGAGTTATTGTATTCATTCCATGGGCGCTTCATAAAGAAGCGTCCATGGAAACACATTGATAACTCTATTTAGTAATTCAAAAATAAGGAGAATAAAATGGGAAAAAATTATTTTAACAGCCTGCCGCTTCGTCTGCAACTACAAGAACTGGGACAATGCCGGTTCATGGATTCGTCTGAATTTAATGGCGTTGAGGCCTTGCGGGGCAAGAAAATCGTCATTGTTGGTTGCGGCGCCCAGGGCTTGAATCAGGGCTTGAACTTGCGTGACAGCGGCTTGGATGTTTCCTACGCCCTGCGTGAGGCGGCCATCAGCGAAAAACGGCAGTCTTTTAAGAACGCCAGTGGCAATGGTTTCACCGTGAGCACTTTTGAAAAGCTGATTCCCAAGGCCGATCTGGTCATCAATCTGACTCCAGACAAACAGCATACCAAGGTCGTGACGGCTATCATGCCATTGATGAAGAAAGGGGCCTGTCTCTCCTATTCACATGGTTTCAATATTGTCGAAGAGGGGATGGAGATTCGCTCTGATTTGACGGTTATCATGGTTGCTCCCAAGTCCCCGGGAACCGAGGTGCGAGAGGAGTATAAGCGCGGTTTTGGGGTGCCCACCCTTATTGCCGTTCATCGTGAAAACGATCCACAAGGTAAAGGTTGGGAACTGGCCAAGGCTTATGCCTGCGGCACCGGAGCGGATCGGGCTGGCGTGCTCCAGTCTTCTTTTGTGGCCGAAGTCAAGTCGGATCTTATGGGTGAGCAGACCATTCTCTGCGGAATGCTCCAAGCCGGCTCCATTCTCTGCTTCAATAAGATGGTGGAGAAAAAGATTGAGGCGGGGTATGCCTCCAAGCTGATTCAGCAGGGTTGGGAAACCATTACCGAGGCCCTCAAGCATGGCGGAATCATCAATATGATGGATCGTCTTTCCAATCCGGCCAAAATTGTTGCCTTTGATCTGTCTGAAGAGTTGAAGGCCATTTTGCGGCCGCTTTTTGAAAAACACATGGATGATATTTCGTCTGGTGATTTTTCCAAGGCCATGATGAAGGACTGGGCCAAGGACGATGTCAAGCTCCTGAAATGGCGGGCTGAGACTGCCAAGACCGCTTTTGAGCAGGCGGAGTCCACAACTGCCGCCATCCCTGAGCAGGAGTATTTTGATCATGGAATTCTGATGGTTGCCATGGTCAAAGCGGGTGTGGAACTGGCCTTTGACACTATGGTCGCCGCCGGTATCAAGGAGGAGTCGGCCTATTATGAGTCCCTGCATGAGGTGCCACTCATTGCTAATACCATTGCCCGGAAGAAGTTGTATGAGATGAATGTGGTGATCTCGGATACCGCTGAATATGGCTGTTATCTCTTTGCCCATGCGGCAGTGCCCCTGCTTGCTGATTTTATGGAAAAAATTGGCGCCGATGTGATCGGCAAGGGCTTGAAGGTCAAGGATAACGGTGTTGATAATATCAAGCTGATTGCGGTCAATAAGGCCATCCGTTTCACCGGTGTTGAGATGATAGGCGAGGGGTTGCGTTCGTTTATGAGTTCGATGAAGGCCATTCGTTAAGGGGCTGTTTTTCTGGAGATAGACGGGTGTTTTTGCTGAATGACCGTTCAGCTTTGTTGACACCCATACAGATTTTATGCTATACAAACGAAATTTTTCAACGGAAAGTGTTGAGAAATGTGGAGTTTGGATGCGGACTCAATCAAGAGTTGCTGGTAAATTTAATGTATTGGAGGAGAAAGAATGTCAAAGCGCGAAATGAACTGGGCGGCCATTGATACTGACCCCCGGTTTCAGGAGTTGCATCGAAAGAAAACCTCATTTTTATGGGGGTTAATGCTCCTGTCAACGGTTTATTATTTTATGTTGCCCATCGGCGCCGCCTATTTTCAGGATCTGTTCAAGATCAAGGTCTGGGGTGTGGTCAATGTCGGTATTTTGTTTGCGCTGTCAGAGTTTGTCGTGGCTTGGACGATTGCTTTTATCTATTCGCAGAAGGCCAATAAGCAATTTGATGTCATGGCCCAGGCAATCATCAATGACGCGCATAAATTGGGAGCTTAGAAAATGACGAAAATAAAGAAAAATTTTGCTTTCATGGCGGCAACGATGCTGGCCACAAGCTCGGCTGGGATCGCTTATGCCGATACTGGCGCGGTTGCGGATGAGTTCAAATGGATGACCTTTGCGGTGTTCGGCGTTATCATCGCCATCACCATGGCCATTACCTTCTGGGCGGCCCGAACGACCCACAGCACCTCCGAGTTTTATGCGGCTGGTCGTTCCGTTACTGGCATTCAGAACGGCTGGGCTATTGCCGGTGATTATCTGTCCGCCGCGTCTTTTTTGGGCATTGCTGGACTGATCTCCCTCTATGGCTTTGATGGATTCATGTACTCGGTAGGCTGGCTGGTGGCCTACATAACCGTTTTGCTGGTCATTGCCGAGCCCTGCCGGAATATCGGTAAATATACCATGGGCGACATTCTCGCTTTCCGTAATGATCCCAAGAAGACCAAGGTCGTGGCCGCTCTGTCCACTATTACCGTTTCCACCTTTTATCTGACAGCACAGATGGTGGGCGGTGGCGTTTTGATCAAAACCCTCATCGGTATTGATTATGAGATTTCAGTGATTGGTGTTGGTCTCCTGATGCTGGCCTATGTCGTTTTTGGCGGTATGAAGGCCACGACCTGGGTGCAGATCACCAAGGCTGTCCTGCTGGTAACCGCCTCTTTGATTCTGGTGTTTTTGGTCTGGTCGCCCTATGGCTTTAGCCTGCCCGCCTATTTGCAGGCTGTGGTAAGTGATAAAGATGTTATCGATCAGATGGTAAAACTGCTTGGTGCGAAAGCGGCCAACATGTCCCCTGAAGAATTGGGCCAACGCTTCCTTGAGCCCGGCCTGTTTCTGAAAAACCCCATTGATCAGATCTCTCTCGGTATGGCTCTGGTACTGGGGACTGCGGGTATGCCTCATATCTTGATGCGTTTCTTTACCGTTCCTTCGGCCCAGGCGGCCCGAACCTCTGTTATCTGGGCCATGGCCATTATTGGCGGCTTTTATGTCCTGACTCTGTTCCTCGGGTCTGGCGCCGCTATGCTGGTTGGCCCTGCCAAGATTGCCGCCATGGATCCAGGCGGCAATATGGCCGGCCCACTGTTGGCACAATATCTTGGCGGTGGCGCTGATTCCATGCTTGGCAACTTCTTTCTTGCCTTTGTTGCCGCTGTGGCTTTTGCCACCATCGTTGCCGTTGTTGCCGGTCTGGTATTGGCTTCAGCTTCCGCCATGGCCCATGACATTTATGTGGGGGTTATCAAGGGCGATCATGCTTCTCAAAAAGAGCAGGTTGTCGCTGCTCGTGTCTCCTCTCTGATTGTAGGGGCGATGGCCATTACGGTTGGTATTTTGGCCAAAGGTCAGAATGTGGCCCATCTGGTGGCCTTAGCCTTTGCCGTTGCCGCTTCGTCCAATCTGCCCGCGGTATTCCTGACTCTGTATTGGAAGAAGTGTAACACTACCGGTATCATTTCCGGCATGCTCATTGGCTCGATTACTGCCATTGGCCTGGTAATGATCTCCCCCAATATGACCTATCCCAAGGCAGTACTTGGCGCGGCTAAGAAGGTCATGGAAGGAGCGCCTGCGGTTGAGGCCAAGGCTGCTGTTGTCAGTGGTGGTTTGATGTGTGAGTTGTTCGCGACCTGTCCCAAGGCGGAACCGGCTGTAGCGGCGGCACCCGCCTCTCTTGGGGCTCCGGCGAAAAAGGCCGCTCTTCAGGAGAAATTGGCGACGGTGACCGATGCTGCTGAAAAGGCCAAGATTGAAAAGGAGATCGCTGCCCAAGATAAGGCAATTACCAAGGCCGAGGGTGAGCTGAAAAAGTTTGCCGGTCAAACGACCAGCATGGCTGGTCTGGAGAAACCGTTCTTCTTACTCAAGAATCCTGGTCTGCTTTCCATCCCCTTAGGTTTCCTCTGTGTTATCATCTTTTCTCTGCTCACCAAGGATAAACGGGCAGAAGAGATGTGGGACGAGCTGTATGTCCGCCAGAACACAGGTATCAATGCTGAAGCCGCAAATGTGCATTGATCGGTAGTTTGTTGTCAAAAAAGCCCCTTGGCATAAAAGCCAAGGGGCTTTTTTTTGATTGCATAAAAAAGAGTGGCAAGAGCGTCATAAAGTTTATACAATTTTGAACTTTAGGTGTTTGATGTCAGGATGTAGGTATACATTTATCCAGTTTTTACAGTGCGTGAAATCCATGACCAGCTTCCTTCTTCGACCTGAGCAGTGTTGTCTCCATCTTATCGATCCGCAACAGAGCCTGATGATTCATATCCATGAGGCCAATCGGGTCGTTGCCAATATCAGTCGCTTGCTGGCCTGTGCCCGTATCTTGAAGATGCCTATTATTGCCAATACCCAGTATAAAAAAGGGCTGGGACCGTATGTTTCCGAACTGGAAGCGATGATGGAGGGGATTCCCTGTCTTGATAAAACCGAATTTAATGCCCTTTCTCATTCCGCTACCCGGGCCTTGGTCAATGAATTGCCGGAACCGGTGAACACGCTTATTCTCGTCGGAGTCGAGACCCATATTTGTATCTATCAGACAGCTATGGGCGCCCTGGAATTAGGACTGACCCCCTGGGTGGTGGCCGATGCGGTCTCGTCACGAACCAAGGCCAATTATGAGTTGGGGCTGGCCCGTCTTCGAGATGCTGGCGCTGTTGTCGGGTCTGCGGAAATGATTATTTATGAACTCCTGGGACGGGCTGGAACCCCTGAATTTAAAGCCATGCTGCCTTATGTGGTCAAGAGTGAATCGTAAGTTGTGAGTTGCAGGCCAATGTCATTAACTTAACGCATCAAAAACGAATCAACTTATTGTAATTACAGAATGTTCATGTTATATACAACCATGCGGTTTACTTGTAACACATCTATTTCTCAAAGGAGGACAGCATGGCTAAATTTCTTGAAAAAAATTGTCAAACTGGCATGGAACCTGCTTTCCAAAACCTGTGCCAATCTACTTGACTTTCTTAAAAACTTTATTTCTTCCCAGGAATTTCTCGAACAAAGCCGACAAAAAGAGA
>DYDK01000123.1 GCA_020717935.1 Desulfocapsa sp. | reverse complement strand
GCCTTTGCTGCTTGACTCCCGGTTGCAATTCTCCTTTTTCTATCCGACGACCTGACCTCTCCGATATCCCAGCCTTTGCCGCCGCTGTTACCTGCCTCTTTCCTGCTTCTCGTGTCTGCATATATACCACGACCTGTTCTGATTTAATGGCTTTCCCTGACATCGAAATCCTCCTCTGTTAAAAGTGATTGTAATGCCAGATTTTACCATAACGAACCGGCCAAGGTAATTGTCATCTACCGGCCAAGATAATTGTCACCTAATCAGCTCCTTCATTTCATCGCTCCTCGGCAAAACATTGAACTTGATAAATGGCCACTTCAGGATGGCAATCCCGCCAAGCGGTCAGTGATAGCCCTGCCTTCAAGCTAAGCTGGTCAAGAAAGTCCTCAGCCCGGGGAAGTTGTGCCCACACCTGCGGCAAAAAAGTCGCCCTGTTCCGCCCCAGACCAAGAATCACTCCATCAATCCCAGGACGCAATATCCCTACAAGGTCAGCGCCGTCTTTATAGGCCAGAGGATGCGGCTGGGTCAAAATAGAAATGTCAATATGCACCTGGTCCAGTTCGTGTGCACATAGCGGGGAAAATCGTGAATCATGAAAAGCGGCATGAATGGCATTGTGACGGATACCCTCATGGATGGAAGCCACCGGTTCGAGATTCCCGATACAGCCTCGCAGGTGACCATTTATCGTCAAGGTCACAAAGGTTCCACGAAGCGTTTCCAGTACCGGATCAACGGGATCATGGTGTTCATTACCCTTTTCAGCCTTGTCGGTAAATTGAGCGGTAATAGTCTCACGAGCGAGTCGCAATAAAAACCGCCCTTGCTCTTCCCTCAAAGGTCCAACCATATTTTCCTTCAGATTCTTTCCCGTCATTTCCCCCCCCAATCTATACCGAGCATCAAGCAATTAATACCACTACCAATGCCTAAAATTGCCCCTTTCTGGCCCGGCCTAAAGACCCGCTGCTCAATAGCCATAGCGAGAGTAATGGGGGCAGAGACCGAACCCACATTGCCAAGCATTTGCAAAGTTTCATAATTCTTTTCCGGTGCAAGTCCTAGAGAATCAAAGAGCAATCGGGCATGGGCAGAACCCACCTGATGACAAAAAAAACGATCAATATCTGTCTCTTGCCATCCATATGCAGCAGAAAAATTTTGCCAAGTTATTCGTGCCGTCTCCACTCCTCGCTGTAATAATTCTTCCGAATCGGTATTCATCAGCGTGATGCCCCCCCCCTGTTGACGACCCTGACACAGATTGGAATGATGAGTGTTGGCTTTCCAGCTCCCCCGAATCAATCGTAGCCGTTGCTCATGTCCTTCGGTTCTGCACATATACAGGGCCACGGCCCCGGAACCAATGGTCAGGGAAGCAAAGGCTGGCTTTATCGTCTGTCGCGTCAGAGTTTGATCTGCCAATAAAGCCTCAATGGTTGAATCAACCAGCTCCTCTGCGGTTTCTCCAGCCACCACTAAACCATTGTTCACTTGCCCCAGTTCAATCATATTTGCCAGCATGATCATCCCATCGAGAAACCCGAGACAGGCATTGGATACATCAAAAAGCAGACAATCCTCTGATAATCCAAGGCTGGCGTGGACAAAGGAGGCTGTCGCTGGCTCCATCATATCTTTGGAAACAGATGTGAAAATAAGGGCCTCTATCTGCCCTGACGCAAGATGGGCTTTCTCCATAACCTGTCGCCCAGCCAGAGCCGCAGCCTGACTGGGTTTTGTTCCCGGTTTCCAGAATCGTCGCTGTTGAATCCCGCTCATCATCAACAAGCGACCAAAGGGCAGTTTCAACCGCTGATACAGTGGTGCCAACCGTCGTTCCAAGTCGTCCGAACTCACAGAGAGGGGTGGTAATTCGTAGGCAAAGGTATGTAGGCAAACATGGGAATATTGCATAAACATTCTCTCCTTAGGGGCTGAACAAACATCGTTCACAATTGATTTGCCAAACACGATCTACTGGCAGTATAAGGTACAGATCCAAGTTCCCTCCCTTTATTTTCTGTCATTTTTCAAAAGTCATCATGATTATCGATTTTCATACCCACGCCTTCCCTGACACTGTGGCTGCCAAGGCCATTCCCGCCTTAGCAGCAGAAGGAAAAATAAGCGCCCACACCACCGGAACAATAGACGCCCTCATAGCATCAATGGATAGGGCCGGCATTGATATCAGCGTAGTCTGTTCCATTGCCACTCGTCCGTCCCAATTTGAGCCCATTCTCGCCTGGTCAAAAGAGATTCGGTCTCCACGAATCATTCCCCTTCCATCTATTCACCCAACCGACACCGATGTGGTTGCCAAGCTTCTCAGGCTCAAAGCTGAAGGTTTTTCAGGGATCAAGATGCATCCCTATTACCAGGATTTTTTTCTTGATGAAAAACGACTTATCCCTCTCTACAAAACTTTAAGTGAAACCGGCCTCTTCATGGTCGTCCATTGCGGCTATGATATCGCTTTTCCTCGTATCCGTCGAGCCGATCCCTCTCAAATTCTGTCCATTCACCAGCGATTTCCCGATCTTCACCTCATTACCACCCATTTTGGGGGCTGGAATATGTGGGGTGAGGTGGAAAAATATCTTATTGGCAGAGAAATATATATAGAAATCTCCTTTGCCCTTCCGTATCTTTCCGCAGATCAAGCGATGCGGATGCTCACCCGTCATCCGTCCCATTACCTCCTCTTTGGTAGCGACTCACCGTGGGAAGATCAACGAATGGCGATTGAACGATTACAATCATTGAATATCAATGACGAACTTTTCCACCGCATTCTGGGTCAAAATAGTGAGAAACTTCTCCTTTAACACATCTCAATTTCTGCCAACATTCCTCCATTTTTTTTCCTGAAACGGGTATCGTTTGCACATTCTTTTCTTGTTTCGGGATGATCAATCAGAAAATGCAACCCTCGTGATTCCTTTCTCTGCAATGCTGATTGGATTATCAACATTGAAATCAAGGCGATATTTCTGAGCTCAATCATGTTGGGGCTCACAAAATAGTCTCGGTAATGTTGCTCTATCTCCTGATAAATTCCTTCTATCTGCTTTTTTGCCAACCGCAGTCGCTTCATATTTCGCACTATCCCCACATAATTCCACATAATTCGCCTGATGAGATCCCAGTTATGATGAATTAAAATTTCTTCATTTAACGATTGGGCCTCACCCGACCGCCATTGCTCAACTTTGGGAACGGTCTTACTGGAGAGCTCCTGCCAGTGATCAGCGCAATAGGCAGATGCCCGCTCCGCAAAAACCACTGCTTCCAGTAATGAATTACTGGCAAGACGATTTCCGCCATGCAATCCTGTACAGGCTGTTTCCCCCAAGGCCAGTAATCCCTTAATAGAGGTTCTACCCCAGGTATCTGTTTCCACCCCGCCGCATGAATAGTGGGCTGCGGGAACCACCGGTATAAGTTCTGTTGTAATATCAATGCCATAACTAAGACAACGGGCATAAATCGTCGGAAATCTTTTTTTCACAAACTCTTTGTCCTTGTGCGTAATATCCAAAAAGACACAATCAGCACCGGTAACTTTCATCTCTGTGTCTATGGCCCGAGCCACAGCATCGCGAGTGGCCAGATCCTTCCGGCCATCATATTTTTCCATAAAAGGGCGCCCGTCCTGATCAACCAGAATACCACCTTCACCGCGCACCGCCTCCGATATTAAAAAATTCTTCGCTTTAGGATGATAGAGACAAGTGGGATGAAATTGAATAAATTCCATGTTGGCCATAACTGCCCCGGCTCTGAACGCCATGGCCATACCATCTCCGGTGGCAATATCAGGATTGCTGGTATAAAGGTAAACCTTACCCGCTCCTCCGGTACACAGGATTGTTATCTTGGCAGAGAAGGCCTCAACTTTCAAATCCTCATTCAAGACATATGCCCCAGCACACCGTTGAGTTCGGCAACCTTCTTTATCTGTATTCACCATAAGAAGATCTATGGCCCGATGATTTTCCAGTATCCTTATGTTCGTTTGCCGCTTGACCCGTGCCAACAAGGCCCGCTCAATCTCCTTACCGGTAAAGTCATGGGCATGGGCAACTCTTCTCCTGGAATGTCCACCCTCCTGGCCTAAATCCAATTCCGACGAATCTTTGCTATTTTTAACAAAGTCAACCCCGAGGGCGATCAGATCCCGCACGCGGTCAGCCCCTTTTTCCACAACCAACCGGACTACATCTTCGTGACACAATCCAGCTCCACTGATAAGTGTATCTCGAATATGGTTTTCCTGTGAATCTGATTGTGATAACACTGCGGCAATACCCCCTTGGGCAAGATTAGTCGCAGTGTCCACCTCTTTTTTTTTGGTGATAATGACCACGGAGCCCAGTCGAGCCACCCGCAAAGCAAGAGAGAGCCCCGCTATCCCACTGCCAATAACCAAGAAATCGCACTCCATATCCACCCCGTCTTATATTCACAATGTTTCACGTGAAACATGAACAGAAATCATAGAAGCTTTCAAGGCACCCGTAAAAATAATCGTCACAAATGCACGAAAGAAGAGGGCGGGTGCCGCTTTTTTGTTGTTGAGAACAGTAAACTGGTATAAAAATAAAAGGTGAATATAATCTACTCAACTCATATGAGGATTCCATGAAACAAAAAAAGAGGCAAAAGTAATCGCTATTGCCAACCAGAAAGGCGGTGTGGGCAAAACAACTTCCGCTGTTAATCTGTCAGCGGCTCTGGCCCATAAGAAGAAGAAGGTGCTCCTCGTTGACTCCGACCCCCAAGGGAATGCCTCAAGCGGGCTCGGAGTGGTCACAGCCTTGCTCACAAGTCACCTTTACCATTGTTACACTGGCAATATCCCACTCCCTGCCATTATCGTACCAACACATTCTCCATATCTCTTCATTGCTCCGTCCAATATAGATCTGGTGGCTGCCGAAATTGAACTTGTTCCCATGGAAAATCGAGAATACAGTTTACAAAACCTCCTCCAAACAGTAAAGCACAACTTCGACTACATACTTATTGACTGCCCGCCTTCCCTCGGATTGCTGACCGTCAACAGCCTGACAGCAGCCCATTCTGTACTGATTCCCATGCAATGTGAATACTATGCGATGGAAGGGTTGGCCCAACTGGTCAAAACCGTTCGAGCGGTTAAAAAAGCTTTTAACCAAGGACTGTTCATTGAGGGACTGTTGCTGACCATGTATGATAAACGGAATAAGCTGACCTATCAAGTCGCAGAAGAGGTTTCTAAACATTTTGGCAAGCAGGTTTTCACAACCGTTATCCCAAGAAATGTTCGACTCAGTGAGTGTCCCAGTCACGGCCAAAGCATTATTGAATATGATATTCGTTCCAGTGGAGGAACGGCATATATGGATCTGGCAAGCGAATTTCTTCAACAACAAGGACGGTCATAATGTCAGTGAAAAAAACAGGTCTAGGGCAAGGCGCTGCACTTCTCTTCGCGACGGAAGAAGAAAAATACTTTGAATGCAGACCTCGTCAATCATGGATAAGCAATAGCCTTGGAACCCTCTGTTTCATTGAA
>DYDK01000122.1 GCA_020717935.1 Desulfocapsa sp. | reverse complement strand
AATGAAACAGAGGGTTCCAAGGCTATTGCTTATCCATGATTGACGAGGTCTGTATTATCTCAAAATAGGGGTCCACTATAACAAAATCAATGCGACCATATTCTTGAAAGAAATGGAGCCCCAATTTTACTCATAGCAAAGATATACCTGTATTCAGCGGAATATTATCATTCATTCTAATCAAAACTGTAATTCATGGCACTGATCTGGAACTTCCCTTGGTCATCGATAAGAAGAAAATCTATCTTACCGCGACCATGGACAACCTCATCGTTCTGATATACCAGATCAATCTTAAATCCGCCATCCACAATGATTCCTTTTGAGGATACTTCCCATTTCAACGATGAGAGCTGCAGGACGATCTCTTTTGTTGTTTCAAAAAGGTGGCTATAAGTATCCATCACACTCAGGATCGGTTTACCATTTTCGGTGGCGGCCAGATCAAAAAAACGAGCAAAGGGCACAAGATTTTTATCGCCATAGGCACGACAATACGCCGCAAAGAAGGCATCAATTCGCTGTTGCATGTCTGGAACAGCAGCACTTTTCTTTGGGGGGACTTCTGCGACAGGCTTTTTCTCCTTTATCTCAGGAATTCCTGCTACCGTGCCCTTTTTAGCCGTGCTTTCAGACGATGTCCCAACAACAACCGATGGTACTGAGGCAGCAACAATTTTCTTTCTATCAAACTCAACAGCTTCTACTTTCCCCGTTACCATCGGTTTCTGCGATGGTAACGGGATTGGTTCCATCGTAACTGTCTTATAGAGATGTTTTTTTTCATCCTTCACAACTGGTTGCTCGGGGGGCATACCCTTTTCGTTGACATTATCAACAGATATTTTCACTTCCTGCAACCGACTTGCCGCCTGCTTTTTCTCCACTGCTTCGGCGATCTTCATCTTTTCAGCATAGGTCAGGAGTTCTGCCGCACTATCGCTCTGCTGTTGCTTAGCCGGTGGTACAAAGGCGCCACTGCTTTGATGCAGGGTGGCCAGCATCACTTTTCGAGAATATATCCACGACACAACTAAGCTTACGCCAATGGCAAGCGCCGCAAACACCACAGCCCAGAATAAGGACTTTTTAATGGCTCGGTTAGACTCATTTTTTCTGCCACCATAATGCCAAGTGGCGGAAGCTCCTGCCGATCCAT
Source organism: Desulfocapsa sp. (assembly GCA_020717935.1). Lineage (GTDB taxonomy): Bacteria > Desulfobacterota > Desulfobulbia > Desulfobulbales > Desulfocapsaceae > UBA2270. The sequence goes on along the minus strand of DYDK01000122.1, from coordinate 4,431 downwards.
TCCGGTTATCTTCCTGATGGACACTGGTAAGAGCATGATACGCCTTATTGATCTGAATAAATCGCTCTGTCGTATCACCGTCTGCATGACTAGCCGTATCAGGATGGTACCTGGCGCTCAACTGACGATAAGCTCGTTTTACTTCATCCCGACTGGCAGTGGCAGCAAGACCAAGAATCTGGTAATGATCATTTTTTTCATTATTCGAACCAAAAAGCTGGAGAATAGCGCCTGCCTCCTGAAGAAAATACGCATACGAAACCCTGTGTTCTGTACATTCTTTATGCAACCACTCCTTGGCCTCTTTGTTCCCATCATGGCACAGGGTCAGGAGTTTTTTACAGGCTTGCAGCATTCCTCCATTATCAGCGAAAAAAGCGATGGTGTTTTCAGTGGAGGAATCGCGAGCGAGCTGCTTGAGAAGTCGCTTGATGTGAGCGGCATCACCGGAAGCTATCATGGCAGTTTTTTTACGGGCAGAATCTCCAAGGCGGAATGGCTCTCGCTGGTCTCGCTGGCCTCCTCTATTTTCAAGCCACGAAGCCAAAGATCACCAGCCAAAAGGTTATCAAGATGAGTACTGAGATTCCGTCGCACCCGCACGAGCACAGCATCACAGCCTTCGGCAACAAAAAAATCAAGGGCAAAGATACCCCAAGGCTGACTCTCATCCATCATCGTGGTTGTGACCGGTGGAATTTTACATGGAGTATGTCCCACAATTTCAATGAAGGGGCGTTGATCGGTGCTCAGTTTTTCGGTCTTCAACCAGCCGGTTAACCGATAATTTCGGCCAGAGTGAAGAGGTACCAGCTGGGACAAACCGTTGAAGTCCATATTTTCGGTTCCTGAAAAATGAAGACGCAGGGATTGCATTTTTTCTTTCTCCATCTCTCCTTCTCTCCGCCATGTGCTTCCTTTTGCCTTAGGCGCTCGCCAACCAAAGGCCATATTCAAGGGATCCTCCCCAAAACTGCCATCGTACAGCAACATGCCGGGATTAAAATACTTCTTCCAGATGGAAATGGCTTTCTGGACTTCTCCGTTCTGTATGAGAACCTCCACAAACGAAAGGATAATCTTCTGGTTAGTATTCACGCCCAGGGCCTCGATATACGGCCACAAAGCCAGAGCCATCTCTACTTTTTTTGTCTGGGTAGCATGTTGAAAGAGGGGAAGTACATTGTGCTCGCCCACATTCTTGAGAAGCTCCTGCGGCTGGCTCCAGAGGGAAAAAGCCATTTTCAAGGCGTTCTGTCGTGATTGTCCGTGGATATTGGCAATAACAAAGGAAATATCTCGTGCCAAAATATCCATCCGGCCCAACTGATAAGCAAGAAGGGCCTTATCCCAACGCCAGCGGCTGATGCCTTCGCTGAGACGATCAACATATTCAAGAATAGCCTGACTTTCAGGCTTTCTGCCCTGGTCATTGAATATCTCCGCCAGTCCCAACCAAGCAGGGATGTAAAGGGGATTCATCACCAGGGCTTTTGTGAACAGAGCCTGAGCCTTGATCACATTGCCTTCAATCCGATACAACCGTTTCCCATGCCAGTCCAGCAGATAAGAACTGCGCAGGGTGTCAAGTATGGCGACAGAACCACTATTACTGGTGTATTGCGTCTGTTCCTGGAGGGCTATAGACATTTGCAGCCATGCCAGCCCCAGAAGGACACCATAACAGAGCGTTCGTATCGTCCAGTTATTGATATTCGATGAAAGCATGATGGCGGTCACTCTTCACTGAAAGAAGGTAGATGAGAAGCCGTTATGAAAAGGGTTCTGCTGTTTTAGCCTTTTTCATAACGGCTTCTCATGCCGCTTACGGAATGAGCTCGTTATAGGTAATTGGGTAGTTATTGACAACAGCCTAAAGAGTATATTCCAAAAATTGGGGGCTTCGTAGCAAGTCCGATATCAGCAGCAGGGAACGGGCTCCCACAACGACCTTGACAATGAAGAGTACGATTTCTTAGGGGCCGTTAAGAAATAACCCATACTTTTTTCCATTTCTTTACGGCCCCTTATGCCGTTCTTGGAGCTAAAAAGGTATGAGTTATTTTTGAACGATTTCTTACCCAGGATTTTCTTCACCGTATTTGTAATTATAGGCATAATACTTATAGCTGCCATACGAACTCAAGCCCTTCTTACGGCCCGATTTATTGATAATGCAACCCAGGATTCGTCCTCCCACATTGACCACAGCCTTGCGAAAATGGCGAACCCCCTCGCGCGGTGTCTCACCTTCAACGGCCACCAGAATAACCCCGTCAACCATGTGCGACAAGACCAGAATCTCAGCAAATCCCTGATAGGGAGGGCCATCGAGGATAACGCGATCATATCGCTCGGCAGCGGTGGCCAAAATTTCACGCATCCGCTTAGAACTGAGCAGTTCCGCTGGATTCGGTGGCAAAGGGCCGCCGGTAATAAAATCCAGTCCCGGAAATTCACTGTTGGTGATGACATCATCAAAGTGAGCCATCCCGCTCAAGGCGCTGCTCAAACCCTGTTTTCTTCTCGACTGTGAGAATATCTTGTGCAGACTGGGCTTTCTAAGATCGACATCAATAATCAGACAGCTCTCTTCATCGGCCAGATAGGAAAAAGCGGCATTGACAGCCAGCGAACTCTTACCGGCGCCGGGCAAGATACTGGTCACCAGAATGGTTTTGGGTGGATGATCCACAGCCGAAAGCCGCACCGAGGTCATGGTAGTGCGAAATGCCTCGGAAACCGGCGAACGCGGGTCAGTAAAATAACGCTTGGCCATTTTCTGCCGATCATTGAGTACCTCACGATCGAAAGGAATGAGACCAAGGACAGGAATATGGAAACGGTCAGCCAACTCGTCAGGATTCTTAATGGTATTGTCAAAAAACTCCAGGGTAAAGGCTATACCGGTTCCCAGCATCAGGCCCACCAGCAGACCCAGCAGCAGATTTCTGGCCACCCGAGGCTTAAAGGGAAAGAGAGGTTGGGTCGCCCGATCAATGATTTGAATATTGGTAACCGCAGCCCCAACCGTGGCCTCAATCTCCTTGGATCGTTGCAAGAGACTCTGATAGATGGACTTATTGCTTTCAACTTCCCGTTCCAGAATTTTATATCGTGTTGTTTTTTCGCCTAAATCAAGGGCCTTTTTCTGTTGGGTCTCAGCATTGGCGATCAAGAACTGCTCGGTTTTAAGAGCGGTTTCATAATTATTTTTAATGGAATTGATAATTTGCTGTTGTTCCTTGGTTATGCTCGAAGAAATCTCATCCATCTTGGCCTTCAACTGCTGCATTTTAGGATACCCCGGTTGGAAAGTCACACTCAAATCCTTATATTCCGCCTCAAGGGTCGAATATTGGGTTTTTAAGCCCTGAATCAAGGTGTTATTGACAACCTGCTCCATTGATTTTTCATCAAGTTGCGTATTCTGTTTGTATATGGCCTCCTTGGCAATGCGTTCCGAAGTCGCCTTGGCGAGAGCGCTGTTCACCTCCTCCAACTGCTTGACCACCAGATTGTGCTCGGGACTCAACGAGAAGATACCTATTTTCTCGGCAAAATGATTCAACTGCAACTCTGATTCTTCAAGCTTGATCTGGGCCGCACGGATCTGTTTTTCCAGGAACTGTCCGGCGCTCTTAGAGGCTTCAAGGTTAGAATCCATGTGCATCTGGATAAATTGTTCCATTGCGGCATTGGCAATAGCAGTAGCCAACACGGGATCTGGAGATTCAAAAAAAATACTCATGATCTCACTATTTTTTTCAGGTACGACCTTTAAGCCCCCTCGCAATAACTCACTTAAACCTTGCAGAAGAAGTTCCTCCTTGACCTCATCGGTGAGAGTTGTTTTTCCTTCCTCTGTCTGATCGGTGCGAATAAAATTTTTAAGTGAACCCAACAGGCCCTTAATGACACCTCCGTTCTCCTTCTCCCCCCGTCCTTCTTTCAGAGCCGGATTAAAGTGTTTATTTTTAGAAAGTTCTAATGTTTTAACCACCCGGCTTGCCAATTGTTTACTTTGTAATAATTTCATCTGCGTCTGTTGAAATTCCTGAGAATCAATATACTGATACTCAGGTCTCTCAAAGTTCGTTACCGTCGTTTTTCTCGCCGTTGCTTTAATCATCCCTTGTGCCTGAAAAAGCGGAGTTGATAAAAACGAGGTTAAGGCTACCATGACAAAAACAATAAAAGCCACGGTCAAAATCGGCGTTTTTCTCCGAATAAGGGTATCGAGTAAATCCCGCAGGTCGATTTCATCTTGAACATCAGGAACCAACTCCCGAACATCAACACTGGGTAGCATTTGCTGATTATATTCTTTAACGATCAGGCTCTTATCGGCATCAGTCTTTGTCATTTTTATACTTCGTGTTTGAACGGAAACCCCGAGATGCTTGAGAAACAAGAGCTTCGTGAGAATTA
>DYDK01000121.1 GCA_020717935.1 Desulfocapsa sp. | reverse complement strand
TGACTCCCGGTTGCAATTCTCCTTTTTCTATCCGACGACCGGACCTCTCCGATATCCCAGCCTTTGCCGCCGCTGTTACCTGCCTCTTTCCCGCTTCTCGTGTTTGCATATATATCCTGACCTGTTCTGATTTAATGGCTTTCCCTGACATCGAAATCCTCCTCTGTTAAAAGTGATTGTAATGCCAGATTTTACCATAACGAACCGGCCAAGGTAATTGTCATCTACCGGCCAAGATAATTGTCACCTAATAGAATCCAGACACCCCTCGTTACGCATGGCCCTGGCCGGTAATCCTAATGCGGGCAAGACCACCCTTTTCAACAGCCTGACCGGTGCCAGACAGCATGTGGGCAACTACCCTGGAATCACCGTTGACTACAAGGAAGGGGCCTTCACCCATATCAGCCACGGAAACAACAAGAGAGAAAAACAAGAGATCATCCTTACCGACCTGCCCGGCACCTACTCCCTGACGGCCTATTCAGTCGAAGAGGTGGTCGCCCGAGATTATCTGGTCAATGAAAAACCGCAGGTGGTAATCAATATTGTTGATGCTTCCAATCTGGAGCGAAATCTGTATTTGACAACCCAATTTCTGGAGCTTGGCTGCCCGCTGGTTATTGCCCTCAACATGATTGATGTAGCCAAGGATCGCGGCATTGGCGTAAAGACCGAAAAACTGGCGGAGCTGCTCGGCGTACCGGTGCTGCCCATCATCGCTCGCATGGGTCAGGGAACTGAAGACCTGATTGATCAGGCTATTCTCCAGGCCGACCAACCCTGGCAACCTCGTGACATATCCTATGGCGAAGACCTTGATGAAGTGATCATGGAGATGGTGGCCATAATCGCCGACACCCATTTTTTGATCCACACCTATCCGGCCCGCTTCACCGCCATCAAATATCTGGAACAGGACGAGCAGATTCTCAGTAAAGGCCAGGAAGAAGACCGCGACACCGCCGTCCGCTTAGAACAAAAAGTGCTCCAGGTATCGGAACATCTGCTCAAGACCCTCGATGCCTATCCCGAGGCCATCATTGCCGACCATCGCTATGGCTTTATCAAGTCCATCCTCCGTCAGGGTGTCCAGAGCCACAGCTATGACGACGACCGCCTGTATACCTCCGACAAAATCGACAAGGTTCTCACCAACCGCCTTCTCGGGCCGGTGATCATGCTATTGATCCTCTTTGGCCTGTACCAATTTACCTTTTCCTGGAGCGCCCTGCCAGTGGCGGGTTTAGAGTCGTTCTTTGGTTGGCTGGGCGGTCAGGCCGATACTCATCTGCCTGATGGCCCTCTCAAATCAATGATTATTTCAGGAGTGATTGACGGTATGGGCGGGGTGCTGGGCTTTGTACCTCTCATTGCCTTCATGTTTTTTGGAATTGCCGCCCTTGAAGATTCCGGCTATCTCGCTCGGGTTGCCTTTATGATGGATCGTATTTTTCGTATTTTTGGTCTGCACGGTTCTTCGGTCATGCCCTTTATCGTCTCCGGCGGGATAGCCGGCGGGTGTGCCGTACCCGGGGTTATGGCCACCCGTACCCTGCGCTCACCCAAGGAACGAATGGCCACCCTGCTGACTGTTCCCTTCATGAACTGCGGAGCCAAGGTACCGGTTATCGCCCTGCTTATTGGGACTTTTTTCAGTGAGCACAAGGCATTATATATGTTCGGTTTCACCCTTCTTTCCTGGATCGTTGCCCTGCTGGCTGCCAAGCTCTTACGGATCACAGTGCTCAAAGGTGCGGCCACTCCCTTTGTCATGGAGCTGCCGCCCTACCGTTTTCCCACCTTGCGGGGCCTGGCCATCCACACTTGGGAACGCACCTGGCAGTACATCAAAAAGGCCGGAACCGTTATTCTTGGCATCTCGATTCTCCTCTGGGCAATGATGACTTACCCGGGACTATCCCTCGAACAACGAGCCAGCTTTGAACAGCAGCGACAAACACTCCGCGCCGGATTTTCACAGGAGGTCATTGCAGAGAGCACGATGAAGAATGAAGCTTCTTCATCAGAAGCCACCACCCTTCGACACAAACTGACCAGCATCGACCAACAGGAATCTGAACAAGCTTTGCGCAACTCGTTGGCCGGCAGGATCGGCATTACCCTGGAACCCATTTCCAGATTTGCCGGTTTTGACTGGCGGACCAACATTGCCCTGGTAGGAGGGGTTGCTGCCAAAGAGGTCATTATCTCCACCCTCGGCACCGCATACTCAATAGGTAAAATCGAGACCGAGTCCGTAGATTCATTAAGTGAGCGACTCATTCGCTCTCCCCATTGGAACAAGGTGGTGGCCGTGTCGGTTCTGGTTTTTATCTCCTTTTACGCCCCCTGCTTTGTCACGGTGGTCTGTATCGCTAAAGAAGCCGGACACTGGGGATGGGCCTTGTTTTCGGTGTCCTTCAATACTCTTTTTGCCTTTTTTCTGGCCACAGCCATTTATCAGATTGGCAACTGGCTGGGATAATTTTCTCTCCTGAGAATTCGGAGGTATAAAGTTGAGAACAGTGTTGAACAAAAGGGGAAATTCACGGGAGGTGTGATCTCTGCCCTCACTTTTGGCGGAGTTTGGTGTCGGCAGTGAGATCGAGATGCTGCAGGAAAGACGGGGGCTTGTTATTGAGCCGGTAAAGTTTGTGCGATCGGGGTGGTTTGACAACCGTCAGGCTGAAAATGAGATTGACGCCTGAGAAGAGGAGATGGCATCAGCACTCGTTGAAAGTGAGGAGTGTGGCTGTGATGAGGCCTGGCGAGGTGCATGGCCTTGGGGGCTGAGTTCCGGGAGAGTTTCGGTGTGACAGGAGGTTTATCAAAGAGGGAACAGGGGAAATCCCCCTACCCTTTCATGTGACAAGGTCGAATTCAATTGCAGGGAATTATCCACGACGGCGCTCAACAACAGTCAGGGCGGCAGGTCTCTATGGAGTTGCGTTTTCATGAAATGTAAGGAGGGTATGCAATTATGAAACTGGAATTCATAAAAATATTGGTTGGAATTATCATATTACATGTTCTGGCGAGCACTTCCTGTGCCGACGGCGGCCCACGCTATGATATTGGCACTCCCGTCCTCATTGATATCTGGGTAAATCCAGTTTCGGGAAATGATGCAAATACCGGCGTTGTGCGGACACAGGCGTTGCGGACGATTACAGAGGCATGGGGTCGGATTCCGTTTCATACGACACTTACACAGGGGTATCGTATTTTACTCGTTCAAGGCACATATCCTGAAGAATCGATTCCGTTGTATTGGGATGGCCGATACGGGACCTTTTTGCATCCGATTTTAATCCAAGCCGCGGATGGCCGCGGAACGGCAACATTGACGGGTTCGGTAAATATTCATGACACACGCTTTCTCTATTTTGATGGAGTGAATATTCGATCAAATGGCGATACCTTTCACTGCGAGAGATGCGATACCATTCTCTTACGAAAGATGGTGTTGAGCAGTTCGAACCGCAGCACCCAGGAGGTGGTGAAGATCAATCAATCTTCGCATATTTATCTGGAGGACAGTGATGTATCAAGTGCATGGAATGTGTGCGTAGATTTTGTTGCTGTCCAGCATAGCAGCATCGTAGGAAATAAAATCCATGACGCTGGTGACTGGTGTGCATATGTCAAGGGTGGTTCTTCTTATATCCATGTGGAAGGCAATGATTTTTATAACTGTGATGTTGGAGGCTTCACAGCCGGGCAAGGGTCTGGTTTTGAGTATATGCAGACCCCATGGTTGCATTACGAGGCATATGATGTGAAAATAGTGAACAATATCGTACGAGAAACAAATATTGCCGGTTTGGGGGTGAACGGTGGCTATAATGTGTTGATGGCCTATAATACCCTTTATCGTGTGGGCCAGAATGATCATATTTTTGAGTTTAATCATGGCGCCCGCAGTTGCGATGGAGACACTCTCCAATGCGGTGCGAATCGAGCAGCAGGTGGTTGGGGGACAACAAGCGGCGGAGATCAGTATATTCCCAATAAAAATATCTTTGTTTTTAATAATGTAGTTATGAATCCGAACGGTTATTCCAGTCCGTGGATATTGCAGGTGGCCGGCCCACGGACGCCTCCTGCTGGATCAGGGCTGACTGGTCAGACGCAAGCAGATGCGAATCTCGTTATCAAGGGAAATATAATCTGGAATGGATCAAATGATCTTGGGCTGGGCAGCGACACCGGCTGTTCTTCTTCCAATGTAACCTGCAACGAAACGCAACTGCGCCGCGACAATGCGATCAATACCATTCGTCCAGACCTTCGCAATCCTGATCAAGGTGACTATCGTCCCGGAAACATAATTGCAGGCGCCACAACTTTCACAATTCCTGATTTTACATGGAATGATGCCCCAACACGACCAGGAGTTCCTGTAGGGATACTGTCGAATATGGTGCCACGCGATTTTAATGGAGCAGTGCGTGTATCACGCATTGCAGGCGCTTTTATAATGAACAGTGTGATACCGAATGTGCCGGGAGCAGTGATAGCGCCAATACTTTTTTTACTACTGTGAGTCGTTTTTTCAGCCGAATAATGGGGATCGCAGATTAAACTTCAAATCGCACCGCATTTACCTGGGCCGGAGAGCGCTGGACGGTCCGGTGATACTCCACGGCAGGCCAGCCAAAGACCATGGCATACCCTATCACATGCTCCGCCGGGATGCCGAGCCTCCCTGTCAGATCGGGGCAGAGTGAGAGCGCCATCATGAATATGCCGTCCCAGACCGTGCCGAGACCATGGGCATGGGCGAGCATCTGGAAGGTGGTCAGAGCGATCAAAGTATCCTGGGCCGGACAGGGTGAGGCTTTGGGAGCACTGGTGATGAGAAGGTGGGGTGCGCCGCGGAAGATGATATCCTTGCCCTCCTCCCTCCAGAGTTTCACCGCCCCGCCCATATATTTACCGGCTAATCCTGCTGGCAGCCTGCCGTTTTCCTTAAGTTTTCCAAGCCGTTCCAGTACCTCCCGGCGCAAGGCATGCATCACCAATTGTTCTTTGATCACGGTAAAAAGCACACTTTGATTATTCACCCCGGTGGGCGCATGGCCAGCAACATCCAGAAGCTCATCAATCAAAGCGGAGGCGACCTCCTCGTTTTGGTAACGCCGAACGGACCTGCGCCCTTTGACCAGAGCCGCCATCTGCCCCGGCGTGGGAAAGGCGCCAGCCAGCGGTAGACTCTCATCCGGATTTTTGCCAAGAATAGACACCGCTCCCGTTGGACAAACAGCAAGACAGTGCTGACAAGAAAAACAGCCGCCATCCTCATTGAATTCTGGAATGCCGTTCATGGTTATGACCCCGGCAGGACAATCCGCCGCACACTCTCCACACTGAATGCACCGCTCTTCATCGACACGAAAGTTAAACATTGACCGCTCCATGACAGAACTCCTTTCCTGTGAAAGAATTGATTAGCAACCTGTTGTAATTCCAAAGCTGAACGGAAGAACGCGCTCTTCGCACAACTCATTCCAGTTTCAGCATTATATACAGACCTCGTCAATCATGGATAAGCAATAGCCTTAGAACCCTCTGTTTCATTGAATTTGTTTTAAAACTGGACATACGCAGTGAGTGTTT